>NZ_DASYDG010000042.1:0-57277 GCF_036499745.1 Pinirhizobacter sp. | reverse complement strand
AGGTTGAGCACGCCGCAGGTCTCGCCGTCGAAACCGACTTCCGAGCTGTTGTAGCCGATGTCCAGGATCACCTTGCGCGTAAGCGCTTCCAGGTCGATCCAGGCGCTGGTGGTGATCTCGCCGGCGACGATGGCCACGCCTGTCTTCACCATGGTTTCGCAGGCAACGCGAGCGGCCGGGTCCTGGCCGATGATGGCATCGAGCACGGCATCGGAAATCTGGTCGGCGATCTTGTCCGGGTGGCCTTCGGAAACCGACTCGGAGGTGAAGAGGTAGCTGCTCATCGCGGCGATATATCCTTCTTTACGGATAAAGAGATAAATAGGGGTCGCCATGATACACGGCCCCGGTTGGGTTTGCAGGGGAAAGAGCGTACGCGCGCTAAATGGCAATGGTATGCCGCAGGACAGGCGGCGGGCCGTGTGGTTACCCGGGGCCGGGGTTTTTTGGCGCTGCGGCCAGCTGGTCGGCGGACCAGCCGCCCCCGATATCACCAAACAGTGAGACGGTGTCGAGCAGCTGTTGCTGGCGCAGGGTCAGGGCGTCCTGGGTGGCGTTGAACGAGATGGCCTGGGCGCTGGCCACGGTGGCGTAGTCCACCGTGCCTGCCTGGTATTCGTTCAGGGCAATCCGGGCGCCCTGGCTGGCATCGCGCACCACCGCGTCCTGCACGGTGGACTGCTGGCCGAGCACGCGCAGGCCGGAGAGGTCGTCCTCGACACTCTGCAAGGCGGTGAGCACGGTGCCGCGGTAGTTGGCCACGGCCGCTTCATAGCCTGCCCGCGCGGCCGCCACCTGGCCATGACGCGCGCCGGCGTCGAAGATCGTCTGATCGATATCGGCGCCGAGCGACCACACGTGGTTGGCCACGTGCAGCAGCCCCGCCAGCGGTGATTGCGAGAAGCCATCGGCGGCCGATAGCGAGATGCTGGGGTAATACGCGGCGATGGCCACGCCGATGGCGGCGTTCTGCGCGGCCATCTGGCGTTCGGCGATGGCGACATCGGGACGGCGCTGCAGCAGCGTGGAGGGCATGCCGGCGGGAACCAGGGGCAGCGCCGGCAAACGTCCCTCATGGGGAATGTCCAGGTCCTCGGGATTCATCCCGGCCAGTACGGCAATGGCGTGCACATACTGTGCGCGCGCCACGCCCAGGGCGATCAGGCTCGATTGTGCGTTTTCCAGCTGGGTGCGGGCGGTCAGTACGTCCGAAGGCGCGGTGATGCCGGCGGCGCCCTGGTTGCTGACCACGCGCAACGATTCGGTGTAGGCCTGGACGGTTTTGGACAGCAGGTCGGCATCGGCGTCGGTCACGCGAAGCTCGATCACCGCGGTGGCCAGGGCGACCTGTTCGGACAAGGTGGCGTTGGCCAGGATGGCCTGGCTGGCTTGCGCGCTGGCTTTGTTTTCTTCCACCGTGCGGCGGACGCTGCCCCACAGGTCCGGCGCCCAGCTGGCGTTGCCCTCCAGTGAACCTGAGTTCTCCACTGAGCCTGCGCGGGCCGTGCCGCCGGCGGTGGCTGCGTTGCTGCGCGCACCGCGCTGGCGCGTCGCCGAGCCGGTCACGCCCAGGGTCGGAAACAGCGCGCTACGCGCCACCTGCACGTCGGCTTCGGCCTGTTGGTAGTTGGCGTAGGCCTGGCGCACGGTCTGGTTCGACACCACTACCTTCGGCTCCAGATGATCGAGCAGCGGATCATGGAAGAGCGTCCACCAGTCGCCCTTGGGCACCTCGGCCGCGGGTACCGCTGGCGACCATCCTGGCAGTTCCTTGTAGACGGTGGGCATCTTCACCGCGGGCCGCTGGTAGTCGGGGCCGACCATGCAGCCGGCCAGGGCGAGGGTGAGCGCGAGGCTCAGGAGGGTCTTGGTTGCGTTCATGGGCGTGCGCTCGCGTCGGTGCGGTTCCACGGCAGCGTGGCCGACCAGGTGGCCAGTCGCGCGCGGAGCCGGTCCAGGTACAGATAGATCACCGGCGTGGTGTAGAGGGTGAAGACCTGGCTCAAGATCAAGCCGCCCATCACGGTGATGCCCAGCGGCTGCCGCAGCGAGGCACCCTGGCCCAGCCCGACCGCCAGTGGCACCGCGCCAAGCACAGCCGCCGCGGTGGTCATCATGATCGGGCGCAGGCGCAGCACCGCGGCATCGTGGATGGCATCGCGGGCGTCCTTGCCTTCGTCGCGCTGCTGGTGGATCGCCACGTCGATCATCATGATCGCGTTCTTCTTGACGATGCCGATCAACAGGATGATGCCGATCATGGCGATCACCGAGAACGGCGTGCCGAAGATCAACAAGGCAAGCGTGGCACCGATCCCCGCCGAGGGCAGCGTGGAGAGGATGGTGATCGGGTGGATCGCGCTTTCATAAAGCATGCCCAATACCAGGTACACCGCCGCTAGCGCTGCCAGCACCAGCAGCGGCAGGGTGGACATCGATTGCGAATAGGCCTGCGCCGCACCAGCAAAGCTGCCATGGATGGAGGCCGGCAAGCCAAGCTCGCTGCTGGCCTGGTCGATGGCGGCCTGGGCCTGGCTCAACGAGCCCCCGGCGGGAAGATTAAAGGAAATGGTGGCGGCCACCAGGCCGCCCTGGTGGCTTACCTGGGTGGCGGTGTGGTTGCTCACGTACGAGGCCAGGGCCGGGAAGGGCACCAGGGTTTCGGCTGCGGTGCTGTCCGCGCTTCCGCTGGAACTGCCGCCCTTGGCATTGGAAATGGCATTGGTGAGCTGGTTGGCTTCCGCATCGGCATTCTGCGCGTTGGTCGATGAGGCGCCATTGCTGCCCGAAGTTACCGTAACCCGGGTGGCAGCCTTCACCAGCTTGGACGACATCTGCGTTTGCGCCGTACCCGAAGCATTCCCGGCCGCGGTGGAAAAACGCATGCGCTCAAGCATCTGCGGATACTGCCAATACTTCGGCGCCACTTCCATCACCACGAAGTATTGGTTGCGCGCGTTGTAGATCGTCGACACCGTGCGCTGGCCGAAGGCGTCGTAGAGCACGCTGTCGATCTGGTTCGGTGCGAAACCGAAACGCGCGGCGGTGGCACGGTTGAAGTTCACGTAGATCTGCAATCCGTTCTGTTGCAGGTCGGAATTCACATCCATCACCTGGCCGCGATCCTTGGCCAGCGCGGCCACCAGTTTCGGTGTCCAGGTGAATAAGGCATCGGGATCGTCGCTGGTGAGCGTGTACTGGTATTCAGCGGCCGAGGAACGACCGCCGATGTGCAGGTCCTGCGCCGCCTGCAGGAATAACCGCGCGCCGGACACGGCGTTGAGCTTCGGCCTCAGGCGGTTGACCACTTCGGCGGCACTGACCTTACGCACGGCCAGCGGCTTGAGTTCGACAAAAACATTGGCTGAGTTGAGCGCGCGACCGCCGGTGAAGCCGGCGACGGAGGCGACGGCGGGATCGGTCTGCACGATCGCCTGGAGCTGGGCGAGCTTCTTGGCCATGGCCTGGAAGGAGATACTCTGGTCGGCGATGATCTGCCCCTGCAGGATGCCGTTGTCCTGTTCGGGAAAGAAGGTGGAGGGCACGTGTTTCACCAGGGCCACGTTCAGCACCACCAGCGCCACCAGGCTCAATACCACCAGCAGGGCGTGGTCGAGCACGGCGGTGAGCGAACGGGAATAACCTTGCTTGAAGCGCTCGAACTGCCGTTCATACCACAGCGCCCAGCGGGCCCTGGAGTGCAGTGCACCCTTGCGGTCGAGCACGTAGGCGGCCATGGTCGGGGTGACCGTGAGGGAGATCACCAGCGAGAACATGATCGCGATGGAGAGCGTCATGGCGAACTCATGGAACAACAAGCCCACGATGCCGGGCATCAGCAGGATCGGCAGGAACACCGCGATCAGCGACAGGCTCATCGAGATCACCGTGAAGCTCACCTCGGCAGAGCCTTGCAGCGCTGCCTGGCGCGGGTCCATGCCCGCCTCCACATGACGGACGATGTTCTCCAGTACCACCACGGCATCATCGACCACGAAGCCGGTGCCGATGGTCAGCGCCATCAGCGAGAGATTGTCCAGGCTGTAGCCAAGCAGGTACATCGGCCCGAACGTGCCGATGATCGACAGCGGCAGCGCCACCGCCGGCACCAGGATCGACCGGGGCGATTGCAGGAACACGAACACCACGCCGATCACCAGCAGCACGGAGATGAACAGTGTGGTTTCGGTATCGCCCACGGCGGCATGGACCGACTCGGAGCGGTCCAGCGCCACGCCCAGGTGCACATCGTGCGGGAGCACGGCTTCGATGGCGGGCAACACCTTGCGAATCTGCCCCACGGTCTTGACGATATTCCCGCCCGGGGTGGGGTAGACGATCACCAGCACCGCCGGCTTGCCGTTGTACAGGCCCGCGTTGCGCAGGTTCTCGGCGGAATCCTGGACATCGGCGACGTCGCGCAGCATCACCGGCGCACCGTTGCGATAGGCGATCACCAGGTCGCGATAGGGCGCCGCCTTGTTGATCTGGTCGTTGGAAATCACCTCGAAGCGCTGGCCGCCCTGGTCGACATGGCCCTTGGCGCTGTTGGCATTGGCGGCGCTGATCGCCGCACGGACATCCTCAAGCCCGATGCCGTAGCTGTTGAGCTGGTCCGGTTGCAGCTCCACGCGCACCGAGGGCAGGGCACTTCCTCCCAGGGTGATCTGGCCCACGCCATCCACCTGCGACAGCTGCTGCTGGATCACCGAGTTGGCCGAGTCGTACAACTGGGCGCGGGTCAGCGTGGCGGAGGTCAGCGCCAACACCATGATCGGCGAATCGGATGGGTTGTACTGGCGGTAGGTGGGGTTGTTGCGCAAGGTGGAGGGAAGGTCCGCGCGCGCGGCCTGCAAGGCGGCCTGCACATCGCGCGCGGCGCCGTTGATGTCGCGGTCCAGGCCGAACTGGATGACGATCCGTGCCGAGCCGACGGAACTGGTGGAGGTCAACTCCGAGACATCGGCGATGGTACCCAGGCGCCGCTCCAGCGGCGCGGCCACGGTGGCGGCCATGATCGACGGACTGGCGCCGGCCATGCTGGCCTGGACCACAACGACCGGATAGGTCACGTTCGGCAGCGGCGCCACCGGCAGGTTGAAATAAGCCAGCACGCCTGAAAGCACGATGGCCACCGCCAGCAAGGTGGTCGCCACCGGTCGGGTGATGAAGATGGCCGGGATGTTCACGCGACCGGGCCGGCGGCCACGGTTCGTTCGCCGCGCCTGAAACGTCCGGCCAGACGGTCAAAGAACAGGTACACCACCGGCGTGGTGAATAAGGTGAGCACCTGGCTGAGCGCCAGGCCGCCGATGATGGCAAGTCCCAGCGGACGGCGCAGTTCCGATCCCGTACCGCTACCGAGCAGCATCGGCAAGGCGCCGAGCATCGCCGCAAGCGTAGTCATCAGGATCGGCCGGAAGCGCAGCAGCGAGGCTTCGAAGATCGCCTCGGCCGGCGGCTTGCCATGTTCGCGCTCGGCCTCCAGGGCGAAGTCGACGATCATGATCGCGTTCTTCTTCACAATGCCGATCAACAACACGATGCCGATGATGCCGATCACATCCAGGTCGCTGCCGGCGACCATCAGCGCCAGCAGGGCACCGATACCCGCCGAAGGCAGGGTGGACAGGATGGTCAGCGGGTGGATGAAGCTCTCGTACAGCACGCCCAGCACGATATACACGGCCACCAGCGCTGCGATCAGCAGGTAGACCTCGCTCGAGAGCGAATCCTGGAAGGCTTGCGCCGCGCCCTGGAACGAGGAGGTGATCGACGAGGGCAGGTGTATGGCCTGTTCGGCCGCGTTCACTTCTTCCACCGCCTTGCTCAACGAGGCACCCTTGGCCAGGTTGAAGGACACCGTTACCGAAGGGAACTGCGCCAGGTGGCTGAGCACCAGCGGTGAACGGGTGACCTTGATCGCGGCGATGCCCTTCAGCTGCACCTGGCCGCTGGCACCGGTCTGACTGGGCAGGTAGATGTTGCCCAGGGCATCGAGCGAAGCAATGCTCTGCGGTTTCGCCACCAGGATCACCCGGTACTGGCTGGACTGGTTGAAGATGGTCGACACGATGCGCTGGCCGAGGGCGTCGTACAACGCGTTGTCGATGGTGGCCGGGGTGATGCCATAGCGCGCCGCCAGCGCGCGGTTCACTTCCACATCCACGCTCAGGCCGTCGTTATCGAGGTCGCTGGTGACGTCGGTGATCGAGCTGATGTGCTTGAGGCGGTTGACGAGCTCGGGCACGTATTGCATGAATGCCTGCTTGTCCGGCCCGCGCAGCACGAACTGGTATTGATTGGGCGAGATCGTGGTGTCGAGGGTGAGGTCCTGCTCAGGCTGCAGGAACAGCTTGATGCCCGGCACACTGGCGACATCTTTCTGTAGTTGTCGCGCCACGTCCACGGCCCGCGATGAACGATCGGAGATGTCCTTCAGCTGGATCAGGAAGCGGCCCTGGTTGAGCGTGGTGTTGGTACCATCGATACCCACGTACGAGGTGAGGCCCGTCACGTCCGGGTTCTTCAGCAGTGCATCGGCCAGCGCCTGTTGCCGTTGCACCATCGCCTTGTACGACACGGAGGTGTCGGCGATGGAGATGCCTTCGATCACACCTACGTCCTGCATCGGGAACAATCCCTTGGGGATCACCACGTACAGCACGGCGGTGATGGCGATGGTGACCAGGAACAACACCAAGGTGGCTGTCTGGTGGCGCATCACAACCTTCAGGCCGCGCTCGTACGTGGCCAGGGTCTTGTCGAACAGGCCTTCGCTGATGCGCTCGAAGCGGCTGGGTTTACGCTCGGACCGGGCCTTGAGGATGCGCGCACAAAGCATCGGCACCAGGCTGAGTGAAACCACGGCCGACAGCACGATGGTTACCGCAAGCGTCACCGCGAATTCATTGAACAGGCGCCCGATCACCCCGCCCATGAACAACAACGGGATCAGCACGGCGATCAGCGACACGGTGAGCGAAATGATGGTGAAGCCGATCTGTCCGGCGCCTTCGAGCGCCGCTTCCATCGGCGTATGGCCCTCTTCGAGATAGCGCACGATGTTCTCGATCATCACGATCGAATCATCGACCACGAAGCCGGTGGCGATGATCAACGCCATCAGCGACAGGTTGTCGATGGAATATCCCAGCTGGTACATCATCGCCAGCGTGCCTACCAGCGACACCGGCACGGATATGCTGGGGATGAGGGTTGCCGGCAGGTTGCGCAGGAAGACGAAGATCACCAGCACTACCAGCACCACCGCCAGCACCAGCTCAAAGGCGGCATCGGCAACGGAGGAGCGGATGATCCCGGTGCTGTCGGACACCACCTGCACCTGCATGCCGGAGGGCAGGGTGGATTCGAGCTGTGGCAATTCCTTCTTGATCTGGTCGACCGTGGCGATCACGTTGGCGCCTGGCTGGCGCTGCACGTTCAGCACGATGGCCTGGGTTCGGTCGAACCAGGCTCCCTGTTCGGTGTTCTGCGCCGACTGCGTGACCCGGGCCACATCGCGCAGGTACACCGGCGCGTTGTTCTGGTAGGCGATCACCGTGGCCAGGTAATCCTTCGGATCCTGGATCTGGTCGTTGCCGTTGATGGTGTAGTCGAGCTTGGGTCCGTCGAAGTTGCCCTTGGGCTGGCTCACATTGACGTTGGCGATGAGTGAGCGCAGGTCGTCGATGTTCAGGCCGTACGCGGCCAGCTTCTGCGGATCGGCTTCCACGCGCACGGCGGGCACGTTGCCGCCGGCGGGTGTCACCAGGCCCACGCCGGGCACTTCGGAGATCTTCGCGCCCAGGCGGTTGTTGGCCACGTCCTGCAGCTGGGTGAGCGACATCGAACGGGACGTAACGGCCAGGGTGAGGATCGGCTGGTCGGCCGGGTTCACCTTGGCGTAGGTCGGCGGCGCCGGCAGGCCCGCGGGCAGCAGGCTATTGGCCGCATTGATCGCTTCCTGCACGTTCTGTTCGGCGATGTCCAGGTTCAGCGACAGGTCGAACTGCAAGGTGATCACCGAAGCCCCGGCTGAGCTGTCGGAGGTCATCTGCTGCAGGCCGGGGATCTGGCCCAGCTGCACTTCCAGCGGCGCGGTTACCGTGGTCGACATCACCGTGGGGCTGGCGCCGGGATAGAAGGTGCGGATCTGGATGGTCGGATAGTCGACGGCGGGCAACGAGGACACCGGCAGGAAGCGCACGGCCACCACGCCCACCAGCACCAGGGCGATCATCAACAGCGAAGTGGCCACCGGCCTGGTGACGAACAGGCGGGAAATATTCATCGGATCGAATCGGCCGCTTACGACGACTGGGCGGTCGAGGCATCGCCATGGGCGCGCCTGCCACCCTTGCCCGGCATGCCCGCGGTCGACGACGAGGCCGGCGCGCCGGCACCCTGGGCGGGCCGGGCCCCGGCAACCTTGATCTTCGCGCCATCGGTGAGGCGGTCCATGCCATCGGTCACCACCGATTGTCCTGCCATGAGCCCGACGGCGATCACCGTGTCCTTGCCGTCGGAGGGGCCCAACGTCACCTTGTGCACCGACACTGAGTGATCGGCGTTGACCAGATATACATAGTCGCCCGGCGCACCGGTGAGCACGGCCGGAGTGGGCACCAGCACGGCATTCTTCAGCGTGTCGACCAGCAGGCGGACATTGACGAACTCGTTGGGATACAGCGATTCATCGTCGTTGGCGAAGTTGGCGCGCAGGCTTACCGTGCCAGTGCTGGTGGCCATCTGGTTGCCCAGGGCGTAGAGCGTGCCGGTGGCCAGCTGCCGGCTGTTGTCGGCGTTGAAGGCGGTCACGCTGAGCTTGTCGCTGCCGTGGAAGCGTTGCAGCACCTTGTCCAGCGAATTCTGCGGCACGGTGAATTGCACCGTGGTGGGCTTCATCTGGGTGATGGTGACGATGCCCGGCGAAGTGGACTGCGTGACATAGTTGCCCGGGTCCACCAGCCGCAGGCCCACGCGGCCGGCGATCGGCGCGGTGATGTGGCAGTAGGCAAGGTCCAGGTCGAACTGCGCGATCGCCGCGCGGTCGGCCTGGACAGCGGCTTCGTCCTGCTTCACGGTGAACTGCTGATCGGCGAAGGTCTGCTCGGCGATCGACTTCTGTTGGTTCAACTGCGTGTACCGGGCAAGGTCGGTGCGCGCCTGGGCCAGGCTTGCCTGGTCCTTGGCCAACTGCGCCTGCGCCTGCTGCTTGTCGATCTGGTACTGGCGCGGGTCGATCTGCGCCAGGAAATCGCCCTTGGCCACGTCCTGGCCTTCCTGGTAGCCCACCTGCGTCAGGTAACCGCTCAACTGCGGCAGTACGTTGACCGTGGCGACCGGGGTGACCGTGCCCAGCTCGTCGAGCACTTCGGGCATGTCGCCCAGGCGGGCTGCGGCAGTGCTCACCACCTGGGGCGGCGTGACCGGCTTTTTCTTCGTGCCGGTGAGCACATGGACCACGATGAGGATCACGATGATGGCAACGGCTAAAAGGAAGACCATCCACCCCCGCCGCCTGTACACGGGCCGGGCTGCTTGCGGGGTGCCACCACTCATCAACGATCTCCGTTTGTGCGAGCCGTGGGTAACGGTTCGGCAGGGACCTTCGTTGACGCCGAAATTTCCTGGCGCGATGAATTATGTTTCATGTTTCCATGCGCCCGTGCCGGGGCAACGGCCTGGTGAATCAGGCCTCGACCCGCACGCCCTTCCAGAAAGCCACCCGCCCGGTAATCTGCTGGGCGGCCGCCGAGGGTGTGGGGTAGTACCAGGCCGCATTGGGGTTGGTGTCGTTGCCGACCACCACATCGTAATAACTCGCGGTGCCCTTCCATGGGCACACGGTGTGGTTGGCCGTTTCCCGAAAAAATTCATGGTGCAGGGATTCGGCGGGGAAATAGTGGTTGTTCTCCACCACCACTGTGTCGTCGCTTTCGGCAAGCACGGTGTCGTTCCAGATGGCGCGCATGGGGTTATTCCTTCGTAGGGTCCCACGCATGTTAGCGCTGGTCACGTCACGGCCGCGTGCGAACCGGGTGCCATGAAAGCCTGGGTAGCAACGCGCGCCGTACCCGGTACCCCGGCGCAAGGCTAGGCGGCGATGGCGACGCCCGCTTCCAGCGCCAGGAAATAGTCGCGGGTAAGGCGCATTTGCGAGGCGGCATCCTCGGCCCGGTTCACCACATCGCGGAAGGCGGCGTTTTCCGGCCGGTCCTTCGCATACCAGCCCAGGTGCTTGCGGGCGATGCGCACGCCCTGTTGTTCGCCGTAGAACGCGTAAAGCGCCTGCAGGTGGCCAAGCAGGATGGCGGCCACCTCCGCCGGGCCGGGAGTGGGCAACTGCCCGCTCGTGGCCAGGTAGTGGGCAACCTCGCGGAAGATCCATGGCCGACCCTGCGCACCGCGGCCGATCATCACCGCGTCGGCGCCGGTGGCGTCGAGCACCTGGCGGGCCCGCTCCGGCGTGGTGATGTCGCCATTGGCCAGCACCGGGATGCCAACCGCGGCCTTTACCGCGGCGATCGTCTCGTATTCGGCTTCGCCTTCGTATTTGTCGGCGCGGGTGCGCCCGTGCACGGCCAGCGCGGCGATGCCTGAGTCTTCGGCGATACGGGCAATGGCCAGCGCATTGCGGTGGTCGCGGTCCCAGCCGGTGCGGATCTTCAGCGTGACCGGCACATCCACCGCCTCCACCACCGCCCGCACGATGCGCGCGACCAGCGGTTCGTCCTGCAACAGGGCCGATCCCGACCACACGTTGCACACCTTCTTGGCCGGGCAACCCATGTTGATGTCGATCAGCTGCGCACCGTTGGCCGCGTTGAAGCGCGCGGCTTCGGCCAGCATCACCGGGTCGTAGCCGGCGATCTGCACGCTTACCGGCTCCGGTTCGCCCTGGTGATCCATGCGCTGCAGCGACTTGCGCGTGTGCCAGAGCTTCGGGTCGGCGTTGGTCATTTCCGACACGGCCAGACCTGCGCCCATCCGTTTGCACAGCAGGCGGAAAGGTTTGTCGGTGACCCCGGCCATGGGCGCGAGCACCACCGGCGGGTCAATGCGGAAGGGGCCGATCTGCATCGGGCCATTGTAAGGCAGCCCGCAGCGTCAATAGATACCGGGCAAAAGCCGCCGGGTGCGCGCCGCGTAGACTGCCCAGCGGGCGCCGAAGGCCTCTGCCAGCACGGCTTCTTCCACATGGATGCGCCAGCTGAACACGGCGAACACGGGGATGACGATGATGAAGAACGACAACCAGTGACCGATGCACAAGCCCAGGCCCACGAAGGCCAGCAGGGCGCCGGTATAGGAGGGATGACGCACCAGGCGGTAGGGGCCGGTATCCACCAGCGGCTGGTCCGCGGCGATGGCCACGTTCACGGTGAACCAGCGGCCCAGCCAGATGATGGCAAACCAGCGCAGCGCAATGCCGCCCAGGGTGAGCACCACGCCCAGCGGATAAAGCCCTTGCGGCCACGGCAAAAGGGGACCTGCCCGGCCGAGCCCGAAGGCGACGAACATGGCCACGCCAATCACCACCCAAAGCGCGGCAAGCGAGAAGCGGTCCTTCGACGAAGCGTTCCCGCCCGAACGCTTGAACATCGACAGGCCTATCTCAGAAACCCCAAATAACGCCCCCAGCACGTAAGCGGATATCCACATGCGCCAGCCCCTGCAGGCGACCGGTTGGCCGCCATCCCAGCTTAAGCCGGTTTTGACGCTGGCGGGCGACGCCGGCGGGCACGCCAGAACATAAAGCCGGTGACCAGCAGGAAGGTCGGCATCAGGCCGGTCAGCGTGGCCACGATGCGCCAGGCCATGCCGCCTACCGCAGCAGTGTGGATGGGGTAGAGCGCATTGTTGATGAGGCCGCCCCGGCCGGCGTTGCGGGCGTCGTCACTGGCCAGGACCTGCGAGTTGGCCGGGTCGATCCACACGCTGCTGCGGCCCGCCGGATGCCATTCACCCGGCTGGCGCACGCGCACGGTGATGGGCATGCCCGGCTTGTTCGGCAGCATGATGCGGGTCAATTCAGCTTGCGGCGCCGCGGCGCGGGCGACGTTGAGCACGGCGATCCAGTCGATCGGACCATCGGCGCTGCCAGCCGTCGGTGGGCGTGTGGGTTTGGCGTCGTGGAAGGCCGATACCAGCGCCTTGCGCACCGCGCCACGGTAGGCCATCAGGGTGCCGGTACCGATCATCATCAACAACAGCGGCAGCGCGGCGAAACCGACCATGCGGTGCCAGCTGGCCCAGCGCAGGATCGCCGGTCGCGTGTGCGGCTTGAGGTGGGAAAACACCCGGTGCCGGCCAGGCCAGTAAAGCCAGGTACCGGAGATCAGCATCACCAGGCCGGCGATGGCGACGACACCCAGGATGGTTTCGCCGATTTCGCCCGACAGCAGCTTGGTATGCCAGCCCATCACCAGCAGCATGAAGTCGCTCGACGCGTACCGGGTTTCCAGATACTCGCCAGTGCCGGCGTCGAAATACAGCTTGTCGCCACCGCGGGCGGTGGCTTCGAACACCGGCATGTCGTCGGACGGCAACGTCACCCCACGCAGGCCCTTGCCTTCGGGCAACGAGAACAGGTGGCTGAGCGCCGTGGCCTGCTGGGCCGGCGGCGGCAGCGGTCGGTCGATCAGTTCGTGGTGGCTGGCCGCCACGATCGGGTCTTCCCACATCAACGTGGCTCCCGCCAGCGTCACCAGCGACAACACGATGCCAAGGCTGAGGCCGATCCACAGGTGGATGGTTTTGAGGATCGTGCGGATGCGACGCGAGCCGGTCATAGGCGACCACCGGCGGGGCAATAAGCGAAAACGGGCATGGGATGTCAGGCGAAAGGCGGGCTACCCGGCATGCTAGGTGAGAATCATTCTCATGGCAACGGTTAGGAACCTGGAGCCGGGCAGGCGCCTAGATGCTTTCCAGCACCCCGGCGATGGTCGCGGTCATGAAGGTGGCGATCGAGCCGCCCAGCACCGCACGCAGGCCCAGCCGGGCCAGATCGCCACGGCGGCTTGGGGCCAGGCCGCCGATGCCGCCGATCTGGATGGCGATGGAGGAGAAGTTGGCAAAACCGCACAGGGCGTAGGTGGCGATCAGCCGGCTGTGCGGCAGCAGCTGGTCGAGGTGGCCGGCAAGATTCGCGTAGGCCACGAACTCGTTGATCACCACTTTCTGGCCAATGAAACTGCCCACCAGGTTGGCGTCGCGCCAAGGCACACCGATCAGCCACGCAACGGGCGATAGTACCCAGCCGAAGATCGTCTCAAGACTCAAAGCCACCGGGTGGCCCGCCTGCATGGTGAGCCAGTGGTTGATGCTGCCATCGCCGCCGAGTGTGCCGGCCCACTGGATCGGCGCGTTGACCAGTGCGATCAGCGCGATGAAGGCCAGCAGCATGGCACCGACGTTCATCGCCAGCTTCAGGCCGTCACCGGCGCCGTTGGCGGCAGCGTCGATGATGTTGGCGGTGGTTTTTTCCACTTCCATCCGTACGGTGCCGCGGGTGAGCGGTTCCTGGGTTTCGGGGACCAGGATTTTCGCCAGCACCATGGTCGCCGGCGCGGCCATCACCGAAGCTGCCAGCAGGTGCTTGGCATAGAACACTTTCTGTACCGGGTCGTCGCCGCCGAGCATGGCTACATAGGCCGCCATCACCGAGCCTGCGATGTGTGCCATGCCGCCAATCATCACCGTCATCAGCTCCGCCTGGGTCATCCGCTCCAGGTAGGGCTTGATGGTCAGCGGGGCCTCGGTCTGGCCGATGAACACGCTGGCGCAGACGCTGGTGGTTTCCGCGCCGGACACGCGCATCACCTTGGTGATCAGCCACGCCATGCCCTTGACGATCTGCTGCATGATGCCAATGTGGTACAGCACGCCGGTAAGGGCGGCGAAGAAGATGATGGTGGGAAGTACCTTCACCGCGAAGATCACGCCGAACTTCTGCGTATCCAGAAGGGATCCGAAGATGAAGCGCGAGCCCACCTCGACGTAATCGAGCAGGCGCACGAAACCGGTGGCGATGGCATCGAAGACATAGCGGCCCGCCGGCACCTTCAACACCACGAAGGCGAATACCACCTGCAACGCCACGCCGGTCACGACCAGTTTCCAGTCGACCTGACGCTTGTTGTTGGAGAAGGCAAAGGCGATCAGCACCAGTACGGCAAGTCCAAACAGGCCAAAACCGACGTGGCCGAGTGCTTCGAACATCGAGATTCCCCGTGGCGGGAACGATCCCGGCACCATTTATAAAAACCGGCAGGTTAGAGGACACGGTGTCGGGGGGCAAGGCGCGGCGCGGCAGCGGCACAACGCTTATCATCGGCGCCATGACCCTGTTCCTGACCATCGCCTTCGTCCAACTGCTGGCGCTGATGAGCCCCGGCCCGGATTTCTTCTTCGTGTCGCAGATGGCTATCAGCCGCTCGCGCCGCGAGGCCATGGCCGGCGTGGCGGGTATTGCGCTGGGGGTGGTGGTGTGGGCGGCGCTGGCGTTGCTGGGCCTGCAGATCCTGTTGCACCGGCTCGCCTGGCTTGGCCGGCTGCTGGCGGTGGCCGGTGGCCTTTACCTGTGCTGGATGGGCGTGCAGATGATCCGGGGCGCCCTGAAGCCCGCAGGACCGTCCCACGCGGTGGCACTGGAGTCCAACAGCCGCGCAGCATTGCGCCGAGGCTTCCTGACCAATCTGGCCAACCCCAAGGCGGCGATCTACTTCGCCAGTATCTTCTCCGCCATCGTCGGCAACAGTGTGGGCGCAGGTACGCGCTGGGGCCTGCTGGTACTGGTGTCGGTGGAGACCTTCGTCTGGTTCGCAGTGGTTGCGGCCATTTTCGGCCTGCCAGCGATCCGCCGCGGCTACCTTCGCGCGCGGCGGTGGATCGACGGCGCCGCCGGCGCCGTCTTCATTGCCTTCGGCCTCACCCTGGTGTTCGACCGCCGCCTGTCCTGACAATGTGTCAGAACAGCAGTCGAACACCCAGGTTGCCGGCCCAGCCACGGAAGCCGTGGTTACCGATGGCGGTGCGCCAGGTGCCCTCGCCGTAAAGTTGCAGGTTCGCCCGCGGCTGGGCCACCAGGCCCATACCCGTGCGCAGTTGCCGTCCGGCGCGGCCGCCGGCAAGTGTCAGGTCGTTGCCCGGCGTCCCGAACACGGCCTGCCCTCGGCCACCGGTACTGTGCACCACATCCATGCGGGCATACGGCATCAACCGGCTATCGGTAGTGCGTCGCAACCGTAGCCCCATGCGCGTGGTCAGCTGATGCGCATTACCTAGTGCCGCCACCACGTTGTCCTTGTCGCGCAAAGGCTGGAAAGTAAGCGCTTGCCAGCTCACTTGCATCTGCGGCTCGAGCGACCAATGCGAGCCCAGGCTGAATGGATAACCCGTTTCCACGGATAACAGGCGGCCATTGGCACGCAGCCGGGCGACATCGCGACCGCGAAGATCGGTGTCCACGGCACCTCGATAACGCTGCGCGCCAATCACGGCATCGGCATACCAGCCATTGTGATGTTGCCAGGTAAGCCACGCTGAGAATCCCTGGGCGCTGTAGCGAGTCTGGCTGGCCCCATCCGGCGCGCGCGGCGTGACGGTGGTGGTACCCCGGTCAAGCGCCCATCCGGCGCGCAGGCTGTCAGCCTGGTCCGTCAGATTAACGATGCTCCCGCCGACCTGCAGCATTTGCGTGGATTGACGAAAGCCGAAGCCGAAATCCATCGGCGCCACGTCCGATGCATAGTGTTGCCGGCTCCCTGTCTGGCGTGCGAATACCTCGCCCCGCGTGTCGGCCGGGTTGTCGCGAATCTCACCAAGGCGGTCGTGGAGGCCGTCGATGCTGCCAAGGCCATAGGCAAACAACGCCGTATGGGCTACCAGATACGACGGCGCCTGTGGAACCACCGCGGGTCGACTGCCTTCAGGAATGACCGGCCTGCCGCCACCTTCCGGAATGAGCCCGCCGCCGGGGTTTCCTGGACCGCCAGGGAGACTGGGGTCATTCGGATCACCAGGGTCACCCGGACCACCAGGGCCGTCCGGATTGCCTGGATCACCAGGCCCGCCCGGGCCGCCCGGATCAACAGGATCGACCGGATCGACAGGATCAACCGGATCGACAGGATCAACCGGATCTCCGCCATCGTCGCAATCGACGACGCAGACGTAGGCATTGGCCAATCGGTAGTCCCAATTCAAGGTGTCGCCGTCAAGCAGATTCTGACTGGCGTCGGTGCTGCCGGGTCCGAAGGCATGCAATTTGTATTGCCACGGCCCCGCAGCCACATACCCACCACGAAGCACGAAGGCGTCCGCGCGCGAATCACCACCCACCTGCACCACCGAGATGCCTTCATGAGGTTCGACGATGCCGTTGAGATTGATGTCGGTGAGCGCACCAGCCCCGAGGGTCCAGAAATGCAGCGTCGTCACGCCGGTGGTGGCGACGTCGCCTTCCACCAGAAGCCGGTCGGTGTATTGCTGCGAGATCGCGCCACCTTCGTCCAGGCGGGTCTGCATCGCTACCATGCCGCCAGAGCCTCCCAGGTCACCCTGGATCCGCAGGGCGCCGGGAGCAGCATGGTTATAACCGGGCAGGAAGACAAATCCGCCGGAAAGATCCAGGCGCCCTACGTTTGAGTTCTGCCCCAGCCACCATGAGCTTGCCGAAGCCACGCTCATGTCGCGGACGATGTCGGTGCTGCCGAACCAGTGGCTGCCCTGGACAAGCGCCATGTCGACATTGCGCGTATCGCCCGATGTTCGAACGATGTCGCCATGGCCGATGCTGCGGTCGAAGAAGATATCAGCAGAACTTGTATCGCCCTCCAGCAACGCCAGTCGGCCGTCGCCGCGCGCCGAACTGCCTTCGAGCATACGCCAGCGTCCATGGCCCTCGACGGCAAGCGCGGCGTGGTTGAAGGCTTGCATGGTCGACCGGGTCGATTCGACCAGCCCACCATCGGCCACATGGACGGCGGCCGCGCCGTCACCGCTAGCACTCATCGAACTGTTCGTGACATGCACGCTGGCCTCTGCACCGGTTGCGGATATGCCATGCGACTGACCACCAGCGGTAGCGAGGTCACTATCATTGATGAAGAGATGCCCGCCGTCGGCCCATGCCCCCTGGGCCTGGTCGCCGGAAGTCCGAACCGTGTCGCTGGTCAGCTCGATCCGTCCCCCGGTGCCGGCCAGCGCGCCGTGGCTGCCGTTACCCGTTGTAGTGATGGTGCTGGCGACCACGCCGCCGGCTGCATGTTCGGCGACGATGCCTACGCTTGCCGGGCCCTGGGTGACGATCGACCCGATGTCGAAGTTCACTTGTGCGCCTTCGCGCACGACCACGCCGTGGGCATCACTACCCTCCGTTACGATGCTGTAAGAGGAGGCGACGATGACGGCGTCGCTACCGTCGGCCCGTACACCTGCGGCATGGTCGCCGATGGTGCGGACAATACCCTTGCCGCCGAGGAGAATGAAAGAATTCGCATGGGCGACGGCGGCGTGCGCTGCGTGGCCCTGCGTGGTGATCGAAATATTCGAGGTAGTGAGGCGGCCGCCGTTAAGCACGTACAGTCCGTAGCCGGTCGACGCCGGATTGGTCGAACCATCGAGCTGGGTAATGTAGTGGAAGCCTGGCGTACCGGTTTGCGAGCCGCCATCGACCACCAGGTTCCCGGTAGGCGGTATCTGTTCCGTCGCTTGCGCTTCGTCGGGCCTCGCCAGCAGCGAGATGGCGATGGCGCAGGCCAGATGGTGCATACGATGCGCATGGCGATGGCGCGCACTACGGCCCGGCGTGCGGCCGCAGGCCACACGGAATAGATGTTTGCTCATGATGACGTCCCTTGGTTTGCCTGGCTGTGCACTGACGGCGCGTGGGGCCGTACTGACAGACGAGAGGCGGCACGTTAGGGAGTCGCTTGGCGTATCAACATACGAAAATTCTGAATTATCAGAATAGTTGGCAAGAAGGTCGATTTTGCGCGAAACATGGAAGCCGTCCCCTCTTCTTTCGGCAAAAGTAAGAGGTTTTTTTCGGCTATCTTTGTCCTGCTTCAAACGCTGCCCGAAACCATTGCGATGTCGGTTCGCTGGCAGCGCCATCGTAGGCAACCACGTCAAAGCGACAGACGACGCCGCCATATCCGCGCTGCGTGGCCAGGAACTGGCGTGCGGCGCGCACGATGCGCTGACGCTTGGCCGGTGTGATCGATGCCGCCGCGCCGCCGAAACGGTTGCTGGCGCGATAACGCACTTCCACGAACACCAGCTCGCGGCCGTCGCGCATGATCAGGTCCACTTCGCCATCACGCGTAAGGTAATTGCGCGCCAGGCAGGTGAGGCCGTGCCCTTCGAGCATGAGGCAAGCCAGCGTTTCGAAGTGGTCGCCGGTGAGGCGGCGGCGGGTGACCATGTCGTTCCCTCGACCATGAGCCGGCATCCGTGCCGGCGGCGATATTGGTTATTGCGTATTGCTGGAACTGTCCTCGATACCGGTGGCAGCGGGTGCGTCCATTTCCAGGCTGCCGGCAACCGGGCGTGCCAGTCCATCCTGGAAGCGCGCCCAGGTGAGCACGCGGCGTACGCGGCCGAACTCATCGGCGGTGAGTTGCCCGCTGGCACCGGGCAGGTAACTGCCCACGTGCGAGCGTAGCCAGTCGACATAGGGCACCAGGGCCCAGGCATCCATGCCGAACGCGAACAGTCGTGCGTTCACTCCCCGCACGCTGGTAAGTCCGGCGGACAGATCGCCGCGGCGGGGAAGGCCCGGTTGCGCATCGAACATCCATGGCGCGTCGCAGAACTCCACGCCGTCGAGGTCCTTGTCGCTTGTGGCGTCGTCGACACCGGCGTAGATGTGCGACGTGCCGAAGACCGGTGCGGTGACCTTGGCCAGGCGCAGCTGAGGCAGCAACAGGCGCGCCTGTTGCGGTTTCATGCTGATGAAAATGCCCGAGCCCTCGGCGCTGTCGATGCCGTCGATCTGGTCGCTGAAGTTCACGGCGTTCACCGGGAGCGTGATGGTGCGGGTGAGCTTGCCACCGCGTGCGGCGTATTCGGCCGCGAAAGCCTTGCCAGCGCGCGAGGCGAAATCGTCGCTGCTGAGCATGGCCACTGCCGAGGTGATGCCGCGATCGATCATGTGATCGGCCACCTGGGCACCTTCGGCCTCGGGCAACAGGCCGAATTCGCTGGCGCCGCCGGGCGGGAGCACGCGTTCGGTGGGATGGTTCAACGCCAGCACCGGCACGCTCAGGGCGCCGCGACCGAACAGGGCGGCCACGCCGTCCCGGTTGAGCGGTCCCACGACCAGCGTGGCGCCGTCCTTCACCGCCTGGTCGTAGGCGCTTAATGTATGGGCGGCATCGTTACCGCTGTCGTATACCTTGACCGAGGGGCGTGGTGCGCCATTGCGGCCGGCGTCGAGGTACGCGGCGAAGAAACCATCGCGAACGACATTCCCGGCGCTCGACAACGGCCCGCTGGCGGGCAGCAGCAGGGCAACGGCGGTGGGCGCCCGATAACCTTCGCGCACGCCCGGTTGGCCACCGGCACCGACGGTGCCCACGGGCTGGGCAAGCTGGGCGGGGGCGCGGGCCACGGCCACGCCCAGCTGGGTCTGGGCTTCATGCACCCATGGCTTGAGGTGGTCGTCCGCACCGAGCCTTGCATCGGTGGCGGCCAGGTTGTCGGCGCCCATCGCGACAAGCTCGGCGAGGGCGAGCTTGCGGTTGTGCTCGCGATCGATGCCGGTAAGGGATGCGTCCATGCCGATGCGCGTCTGCGCCGCGGACCAGTGATCGCCACCGGCTGCCTGCGCACGGGCCCGCACCTCGAGCAGGCGTGCCATCAAGCCCGGGGAGATCGGATGCTCGGGATTGCCCGCCAGGGACAGTGCGGTGGCCGGGTCGTTCCTGCGCAGCGCGAACTCGGCGCGCAGCAGATCAAAGCGGATGGCGTCCTCGCCCTCCAGATGGTTGCGACGGACGTTCGCCAGCGCCTGCTCGCTGCGGTCGAGTTTGCCGCCCTGGCGCCAGGATTCAGCCGCGAGCAGCCGGTAGTAGTCGGAATATTGGGCGTCTTGCCCGGCCAAAGTCATATAGGCGTCGGCGGATTGTTCGAACTGGCCACGCGTGTACAGCGCCTGGGCGCGTTGGGCGCTGTCGTTGGCAGGAGGCGTGCGGGTGCCCGGCAGTGGCACGCAGGCCAGCAGCATCATCGAAAGCGCCACGGCCGCAGCCGGCAGGCGAAGCATGCGCATACGGATCAATTCCTGAAGTGGGACCGTTTCCAGTTCGCCGCCGATCATAGCCGAAGCGATCGTTGACCCGGTGCGAAGCCCCAGACGTTGGCGCCGCAACGCGCCTAGCGCCTACACTGGCCGTTTCACCGATGCCGCGGCCGCCATGACTGGTTCCCTTTATATCGTTGCCACGCCGATTGGAAACCGCGACGACATCACCTCGCGCGCCATCCAGGTACTGCGCAAGGTGGCCGTGATCGCTGCCGAGGACACCCGGCATAGCCGCCCGCTGCTGGTGCACCACGGTATCGATACGGCGTTGATGACGGTCCATGACCATAATGAACGTGACGCCGTGGATGGGGTCATCGCCCGGCTGAAGGCCGGTGACGACGTGGCGCTCATTTCCGACGCCGGCACGCCGCTGGTAAGCGATCCGGGCTTCCGGCTGGTTCGCGCGGTCCGTGCCGAAGGGCTGCGCGTGGTGCCGGTACCCGGGCCCTGCGCTGCCATCGCGGCTTTGTCCGTGGCGGGCCTGCCCAGCGATCGCTTCGTCTTCGAAGGCTTCCTGGCCGCCAAGGCTTCGGCGCGGCGCACGCGGTTGCAAGCCCTTGCGACCGAAACGCGCACGATCATCTTTTATGAATCAGGCCATCGCATCGTCGAGGCGCTGTCCGACATGCGCGATGTCTTCGGTAGCGCCCGCGCCGCCGTCCTGGCCCGCGAGCTGACCAAGGTCTATGAAACCGTGATCGACGAGCCGCTCGACGCCCTGGCCGCACGCGTTGCCGGCGATCCGGACCAGCAAAAGGGCGAGTGCGTGGTGTTGGTGGCCGGCGCCAGCGATGACGCCGATGCCAGGCTCGCCGAAGGCAAGCGCGTGTTTGCGTTGCTCCGCGAGGAACTGCCGGCCTCGCGCGCTGCCAAGCTGGCGGCGGCGATCAGCGGGGCGCCGCGCAAGGAACTCTACGAAGCAGGTGAATGAATCTGCCGATCGCCGGTTCAATGTCGACCGTGGTTAAGCCTGGTGCTGTATCATCGATCCCGGAGTCGGCCGGACAGTCGCGTCCCGCGCAAGCGGATCGAGGAAAGTCCGGGCTCCACAGGGCAGGGTGCCAGGTAACTCCTGGGCGGCGTGAGCCGACGGCCAGTGCAACAGAGAGCAGACCGCCGATGGCCCCGCAAGGGGATCAGGTAAGGGTGAAAGGGTGCGGTAAGAGCGCACCGCGTACGGGGCTAACGTCGTACGGCAAGGTAAACCCCACCCGGAGCAAGACCAAATAGGGGAACCATAACGCGGCCCGCGTTGTTCCCGGGTAGGTTGCTGGAGCCTGGCGGAGACGCCAGGCCGAGAAGAATGACTGTCGCGTCGCAAGGCGTACAGAACCCGGCTTATAGGCTGACTCCACCAACGCAAGGCGAAGGGGCGACGTGTGAACGTCGCCCCTTCTTTTTTGTGGTTCGCAAAAAGCAAAAAAGTCCACTGATTCAACTACCTCACGCACCTTCCTCAGAAACGTCCCGAAATTGCGATGAACGTGGGCTTTCTCATTGATTCACAAGTGAAAATCGCTTGACAGTCTCAAGTGGCGAGACTATCGTGGGCCCCAGTGGAAAAACGTGGAAAATAGTGGGGTCAGTAAGTGTTCCAAGGTGAAACCGCCATCACGGTCGACGACAAGGGTCGACTCACCATCCCGACGTCATATCGGGACACGGTAGCGGCTGACTGCGGAAATCGCCTGGTGGTCGCCTACAACCCGTTCGAAACAGGCTGCCTTTGGATTTTCCCCTATCAGGAATGGGAGAAGGTCCGGGACCAGGTCAATGCGCTACCCACGGTCAAGGCCGTCCACCGGGCCTTGCAGATGAAACTGGTGGGTGCGGCAGCCGTGGTGGAGCTCGACGGCGCGGCCAGGTTCCTGCTCCCGGCGAGCCAGCGCGCAGCGGCAGGCATCGAGAAAAAGGCCGTACTGCTCGGCATGGGCAACAAGTTCGAACTGTGGAGCGAGCAAGCGCACCTGGCAAAGATCCGCCAGACCATCGGCGAAGACGAAATCAGCGACGACATGGCCGATTTGCGCTTGTAGGAAATCAATCGAGGTGGCGGTGGAACGGGAGCGGGATGCAGTGATGGCGGGGCGCGAACTGCGGCATATCCCGGTGATGCTGGACGAAGTCTTGGAGGGGCTCGCCGTGCGGACGGGCGGTCGATATCTGGATGGCACTTTTGGTCGCGGTGGGCATGCCCGCGCCATCCTTTCCCGTCTCTCCGAATCCGGCCGCCTGTTCCTGATGGACCGCGACCCTGCCGCCATCGCCACGGCTACCGTCGAACATGCCGGCGATGCCCGCGTGTCCATTCGCCACGAGAATTTCGCCACGCTCGGGCAGTGGAGTGAAGCCACGGACCTGGATGGCATCCTTCTGGACCTGGGGGTTTCCTCGCCGCAGCTCGACGATGCCGAGCGCGGCTTCAGCTTCATGGCCGACGCGCCGTTGGACATGCGCATGGATCCCAGCCGCGGGATAAGCGCCGCGCAATTCCTTGCCCAAGCCAGCGAAGACGACATCGCCCAGGTGCTGTGGACCTACGGCGAGGAGCGCCATGGCCGACGCATCGCCCGCGCCATCGTCGCCCGTCGCGCGGAACAACCCTTCGAACGCACCGGCGACCTTGCCGCTTTCTGCGCCAAGCTGCTCGGTCGCCGCGAGCCGGGCAAGAACCCCGCCACGCGAACCTTCCAGGCCCTGCGCATCGAGGTCAACGCCGAACTCTCGTCGCTGGACGAGGGCCTTGATGCCGCGCTGGAGGCCTTGCGCCCCGGCGGCCGCCTGGCGGTGATCAGCTTCCACTCGCTCGAAGACCGCGCTGTCAAGCAATTCATCCGTCGCCACGAAGGCCGCGTGCAGGGCAGCCGCCGCGCACCGCCGGCGTTGACGAAGCCCGTGGCCCGACTGGCGCCGGTGGGCAAGGCGATCTTCCCCTCCGACGCCGAGATCGCCGCGAACCCGCGGTCGCGCTCGGCGGTGCTGCGCGTGGCGGAGAAGCTCATATGAAGATCTTCGGCGCCATCGTGCTGCTGATGCTGCTGGCCGCCACGCTTTCCAGTGCCGTGGCCGTGGTGTGGACGCGCCACGAGAGCCGCATGCTGTTCATCGACCTTACCCGCCTGCAGGACCAGCGCGACGATCTCAACATCGAATATGGCCGCCTGGAACTGGAGCAGGCCACGTGGGCTGAGCCTGCGCGCATCGATGCCGAGGCGCGGAAGCTGGGCATGCTCGATCCGCGACCGCAGGACATCCAGCTGGTGCGCCGATGAAATTCCGTGTCGACCGCACCCCGGTTCCCAGCCGCCGTCGTGGCCAGGGCCCGTCCACGCGCAAGCGCATGACGCTGGTGCTCGTATTGCTGGGCCTGGCTTCCGTCGGGCTGGTCGTGCGCGCCTTCGACCTGCAGGTGGTGCGCAAGCAGTTCTACCAGGACCAGGGCGACGCCCGTTTCCTGCGTGAAGTGCCGATCGCGGTGTCGCGCGGCACCATCTTCGACCGCAATGGAGAGCCGCTGGCGGTGTCCACGCCGGTGATGTCGATCTGGGCCAATCCGCCGGAAGTGCTGGAAAACGAAGACCGCATCCCGGAACTCGCCAAGGCGCTGGGCATGGACGCGGCCGACCTGAAATCCAAGCTCGAACAGCGCTCGGACCGCGAGTTCATGTACCTGATCCGCCAGATGCGCCCGGACCGCGCGCAGGCCATCATGGATATGAAGATCCCAGGCGTGAACGGGCAGCGGGAGTTCCGCCGTTACTACCCGTCGGGATCCGTCACCGCCCATATTCTTGGATTCACCAATATCGACGACCGCGGGCAGGAAGGCCTGGAACTCGCCTTCGACGACTGGCTGGCCGGCAAGCCTGGCTCAAAACGTGTAATCCGTGACCGCATGGGGCACACGGTGGAAGATGTCGAGCAGGTGCGCGAGCCGCAACCTGGCCGCGACATCACGCTGTCCATCGACCGTCGCATCCAGTACCTGGCCTACAGCGCACTGCGGGAAACCATCCAGAAGTTCGACGCGGATTCTGGCTCCATCGTCATGCTCGACGTACACACCGGCGAAGTACTGGCCATGGCCAACCTTCCCGATTTCAATCCGAACAACGTGCGCGGCAGCACGCCGAACGATCGTCGCAACCGCGCCATGACCGACGTCGTGGAGCCGGGCTCCACCATCAAAGCCTTTACGCTCACGGCCGCGCTCACATCGGGCAAGTACACACCCACCAGCCCGTTGATCGAGACTTCGCCCGGCACCTGGATGCTGGGCGGCCATCCGATCCGCGACACGCATAACTGGGGCACGCTCACGCCCACAGGCGTGATCACCAAGTCGTCGAACGTGGGTGCGGCGAAGATCGCCATGACCCTGGACACCGACCTGCTGTACAACACCTACAAGGCGTTTGGTTTCGGCAGCAGCACCGGCAGCGGTTTCCCTGGCGAGGCCGCCGGCTACCTTCCGGTGGGCCGAACCTGGAAGCCGATCGAGAAATCGCGCATCGCCTTCGGCTACAACCTCAACGTCACCCCGCTGCAGCTGGCCTCGGCCTACGCCGCGATCGGCAACGGTGGTGTGCTGCGGTCTCCGAGTTTCGTCAAGGGCCAGGACAACCCGCCCCAGCAGGCCACCACGCCGGAAATCGCCGGTGAGCTGGTGCGGATGCTCGAAACGGTGGTCGCACCCGGCGGCACGGGTTCACCCTTCGCTGCCGTGGCCAACTACAGCGTTGCCGGCAAGACGGGTACCTCGCACAAGGCGAACGCCGGCGGTTACGATGCGAAGGGTTACATCTCGCTGTTCGTCGGCATGGTCCCGGCAAGCGCCCCGCGCCTGGTGACGGCGGTGGTGATCAACGGCCCCAAGACACGCTCCTATTACGGCGGCTCGGTCGCAGGCCCCGCCTTCGCCCAGGTGATGGAGGGCGCGGTACGCCTGCTCGACATTCCGCCCGATAATGTCGGCCGCTGGTATGCCGGCGGCCCGAGCCAGGGTGGCATGATCGGCGCCACCAGCATGCCGCCGCCGGCCGCCGACGAATCGGCCGCCGAAGAGGCGGTGCCATGAGCGAGCCGATGAGCCTGTCCACCCTGCTCGATGGCATCGCCGACGCCGGCAAGCGGGGCGACATCGTCGTGTCTGGCCTTACCCTTGACTCGCGCCAGGTGAAGCCGGGCGACGCATTCATCGCGCTGGCCGGCACCCGCGAGCACGGCATGGCCTATGCGGCTTCCGCCGTGGAGGCAGGTGCCGCCATCGTGCTGGCCGAGGTGCCGTTACCTGCAGATGCGGTCAAGCCTGCCACCCAGGTGCTTTCCATCAAGCACCTGCGCCGCCACGTCGGCGAACTGGCCGCGCGTGTCCACGGCCGTGCGTCCGAAGCGATGACCGTGGTCGGCGTGACCGGAACCAACGGCAAGACATCCACGGTGCAGATGCTGGCGCAGGCCTTCACCGCGCTGGGCAAACGCACGGCCACCATCGGTACGCTTGGCGCGGGCCTGCATGGCGCGGTGGTGGCCGGCGAACGCACCACGCCCGACGCCATCAGCATGCAAGCGGAGATGGCGGCGTTCCGCGCCGCAGGGGCCACGCATGTTGCGATGGAAGTTTCCTCCCATGCACTCGAGCAGGGCCGGGTGAACGCGGTGGCCTTCGACATCGCGGTGTTCACCAACCTTACCCGCGACCACCTGGACTACCACGGCACGATGGAAGCCTACGGCGCGGCCAAGGCGAAGCTCTTCACCTGGCCGGGCCTGCGCCATGCGGTGATCAACGTCGACGATCCGTTTGGCGCCAAGCTGGTCAAGCAGGTAGGGGAGGGCGTGCAGGTATGGCGCACCAGTACCGCTGGCGGCAGCGATGCCGACGTCCGCGCGTCGATGATCACCACCAATGGCCAGGGCATTGCCTTCGAGTTGACCACCCCGTGGGGCGTGCGGGTGATCCGCAGCCGTCTTATCGGCCGGTTCAATGTGGCGAACCTGCTGGCCGTCGTTGCCGTGCTGGGAGCGTCCGGGGAGTCGTTCGAATCCATCGTCAGCGCGGTCACGGCGCTTGAGCCCGTGGAAGGCCGCATGAACCGTCTCGGTGGCGAGCGCGGCAAGCCGCTTCTGGTAGTCGATTACGCCCACACGCCCGATGCACTTACCCAGGCACTGAGCTCGGTGCGCGCGCATACCACCGGCAAAGTAATTTGCGTATTCGGCTGCGGCGGAGAGCGCGATCCGGGCAAGCGACCGCAAATGGGTGCGATCGCCGAGAAACTCGCTGACCTTGCGATTGTTACCGACGACAATCCGCGGGGCGAGGACGGCGACACGATCGTGGCGCAGATCCTGGCCGGGTTTACCCGCGCCGACGCCGCCGTGGTTGAACGCGATCGCGAGGCGGCCATTCGCCTTGCCCTTCGCCAGGCCCGCAAGGATGACGTGATCCTCGTCGCCGGCAAGGGCCACGAAACCTACCAGGAAGGCGCGCAGGGCAAGCGTCCGTTCGATGACATGGCGGTGGCCCGCGCCGCCATGGAGGCCCGTGCATGATGCGGCTGTCCACCATCGCGCTGTGGACCCACGGCACGCTGCAGGGCGGCGACGGCGATGTCGGTGGCGTGTCCATCGACACGCGCACGATCAAGCCTGGCGACCTCTTCGTGGCGCTGGTCGGCGAACGGCATGATGGCCATGAATTTGTCGCCGATGCCGCCACGCGCGGCGCGGTGGCCGCACTGGTCACCCGTCAGGTGCCCGCGCCGATCGCGCAGGTCGTGGTGGACGACACGCTGCTGGCGCTGGGTGACCTCGCCAGCGCCATGCGCGCCCAGTCGGACGTACGCGTGATCGGCATCACCGGATCGAACGGCAAGACCACGGTGAAGACGCTTGCCGCGTCCATCCTGTCCCGCCACGGCCGCACGCACGTCAACAGCGGCAATTTCAACAACGAGATCGGCCTGCCGCTTACCCTGCTGGGCATGCCGCCGGCTACCGAATACGCGGTGCTGGAGATGGGCGCCGGCAAGCCGGGCGACATCGAATACCTCGCTGCCATCGCAAGGCCAGACATCGGCCTCGTCAATGGCATCGCCCCGGCGCATCTTGCGCGCATGGGAACCGTCGAGGGCGTGGCCGAAACCAAGGGCGCGCTGTACCACGCCTTGCCTGCCGACGGCGTGGCCATCGTCAACGCCGACGATGCCTTCGCGCCGATGTTCATGGGCATGGCCGGGGGGCGCCGCGTTCTGCGCTTCGGCCTTGATCATGCCGCGGACATCGGTGCGGACATTGTCGAACTGCGCCCGGAGAGCTCGCACTTCGTGCTGTCCACTCCACAGGGCGATGCCGACATCGAGCTGCCGCTGGGCGGTCGCCACAACGTAGCCAACGCCCTGGCTGCCGCGGCGATCGCCGTGGCGCTTGATGTCCCGCTCGATACCATCGTCGAAGGCCTCGAGCACGTTCCGCGCGTGCCCGGGCGCTTGAACCTGCAGCCGATGGCCGGTGGCTGGACCATGATCGACGACAGCTACAACGCCAACCCGGGTTCTACCGCCGCGGCCATCGATACGCTTGCGCTGGCTACCGGTGAACGCTGGCTGCTCTTGGGCGACATGGCCGAGCTTGGGCCCGATGCTGCCCCCATGCACGCGCAAGTGGGTGAACTGGCGCGCGCACGCGGCATCGACCGCCTGTATGCCACCGGCCCGCTGTCGGCGTCCGCGGTGCAGGCCTTCGGTGAGGGCGCCCGTCATTTCGACGGCCAACAGGCGCTGGCCGATGCCGTGATCGCCGATCTGAAGGCCGGTGTCACGGTGCTGGTCAAAGGCTCGCGATCGTCGGCCATGGAACGTGTCGTAGCGGCACTCGTGAAACATGCCAGCGGGGGCGCCGATGCTGCTTGAACTTGCCGACTGGATGGCCCGCCATTTCACGGCGCTGCACCTGTTCCAGTACATCACCTTCCGCACGATCATGGCGGCGCTCACCGCACTGGCGGTATCGCTGTTGCTGGGCCCGGCGATGATCCGCCGCCTGGCCGCGCTGAAGGCCGGCCAGGTGGTGCGCAGCGACGGTCCGCAGACACACCTGGTGAAGGCCGGTACACCGACCATGGGTGGCACGCTTATCCTCTTCGCCGTCACCATCAGCACACTGCTGTGGGCGGACCTGCGCAACCGCTATGTATGGGTGGTGCTGGGCGTGATGCTTGCCTTCGGCGTGATCGGCTTCTACGACGATTACCGCAAGCTGGTGCTGAAGGACAGCCGGGGCCTGGCCAGTCGCTGGAAGTATTTCTGGCAATCGGTATTCGGACTGGGTGCGGCGGTGTTCCTGTATCACACGCACGTGCTGCCGGCCGAGACAGCCCTGTATGTGCCGCTCTTCAAGCAGGTGGCGTTGCCGCTGGGGCTGGCGTTCGTGGTGATCGCCTATTTCATCATCGTCGGCTTCTCCAATGCGGTGAACCTTACCGACGGCCTGGATGGGCTGGCGATCATGCCCAGCGTGCTGGTGTCCGGCGCACTTGGCGTGTTTGCCTATCTGGCGGGCAACCGCGTGTTCTCCGAGTACCTGGGCATCCCCTCTATTCCTGGCGCCGGCGAAATGGCGGTGTATTGCGGTGCGCTGGCCGGCGCGGGCCTGGGCTTCCTCTGGTTCAATACCTATCCCGCCCAGGTGTTCATGGGTGATGTCGGTGCGCTGGCGATCGGCGCGGCGCTGGGCGTGGTGGCGGTGATCGTTCGCCAGGAGATCGTGCTGCTGGTGATGGGCGGGGTGTTCGTGATGGAAACCGCGTCCGTCATGTTGCAAGTGGCCAGCTTCAAGCTGCGCGGCAAGCGCATCTTCCGCATGGCACCGGTGCATCACCATTTCGAACTCAAGGGCTGGCCCGAAACCCGGGTCATCGTTCGTTTCTGGATCATCAGCGTCGTCCTTGTGCTGGTGGGCCTTGCCACGTTGAAGGTGCGGTGATGGGCCTGTTCGACGCATCCCAGGCACGGCGGCGGCAGGGGCCGCGCGGCCACTACGACATGCTGCTGCTGGTGGCGGCGATCCTGCTGGTGAGCATGGGGCTGGTGATGATCGCCTCCAGTTCCATCGCGGTTGCCGATGGTGCCAACAAGGGCGCGTTCTATTTCCTCAAGCGCCACACGCTGTTCATCTCGCTCGGCTTCCTGTGCGCGGTGGTCGCCGCGCGCACGGAACTGAAGACGCTGGAGAAGCACAGCTTCCTGCTGATGCTGCTGGCCGTGATCATGCTGCTGGGGGTATTCCTGCCGGTGTTGGGCATGCGCATCAATGGCGCGCGCCGCTGGCTAAACCTTTTCATCACCAGTTTCCAGCCGGTAGAGGCGATGAAGCTGGTGCTGGTGGTGTACCTGGCCAGCTACCTGGTGCGGCATCGCGACGGGGTGGAATACAAACTGTTCGGCGTGGTCAAGCCGTTGCTGGTGGCGGGCTTCGTGGTCGTACTGCTGCTGGCGCAGCCGGACTTCGGCTCATCGGCATTGGTGATCGCCGTGACGGTGGGCATGATCTGGCTGGCCGGCGCGCGCATGCGCAACCTCGTGCTGCTGGGTCTGCCGCTGGTGCCGGCGATTGCCTGGGCGGCGATGACCGAGGACTACCGCATGAAGCGGTTGACCTCGTTCCTCGACCCCTGGGCACACCCTTACGACGATGGCTTCCAGCTCACCCAGGCGCTGATCGCCATCGGCCGCGGTGAGTGGCTGGGCGTGGGCCTGGGTTCGAGCGTGCAGAAGCTCTTCTACCTGCCCGAGGCACACACCGATTTCATCCTGTCCGTGATTGCCGAGGAGCTGGGCCTGGCCGGCGTGCTGTTCGTCATCGCGCTGTTCGCGGTGCTGGTGGGCCGCGGCCTGGTGATCGGCCTGCGTGGGGTCGAGATCGGCCAGCGCTTCGCCGGCTACATCGCCTTTGGGCTTTCGCTGATGATCGGCCTGCAGGCGATCGTCTCGATTGGCGTGAACCTGGGCGTACTGCCGACCAAAGGCCTGACCCTGCCGCTGATCAGCTACGGCGGTTCATCGGTGCTGCTGACATGCGTGATGGTGGGCGTGCTGCTGCGCGCCACGTTCGAGATCAACCGGGCCATCGATGCCCGCGCTATGGGTCCGCGCGTGGCGACCGACGGCATCAGTGCGCCGCTGGAACAGGCGGAGGCCGCATGAGCGCGCAGGCACCCGTGCTGATCATGGCCGGCGGCACCGGCGGCCATATTTTCCCTGGGCTTGCCGTGGCCGAATCGCTGCGTGCGCAGGGCGTACCGGTAGTGTGGCTGGGTGCCGAAGGTGGCATGGAAACCCGTGTCGTGCCTGCACATGGCATCGACCTGCATACCGTGGCCGTGGGCGGCCTGCGCGGCAAGGGCCTGCGCACGCGCCTGGCTGCGCCGCTGATGTTGCTGCGCTCATTGATCGCCTCGCGCAAGGTACTTGGTTCGCTGCAGCCGCGCAGCGTGCTGTCGATGGGTGGCTACGTCGCCGGTCCCGCCGGCATCGCCACCTGGATGTCCGGCCGGCCACTGCTTGTGCACGAACAGAACCGCGTGGCCGGTTTCACCAACAAGGTGCTGGCGCGCCTGGCACGCCGTGTGCTGGCGGGGTTCGCCGACGCACTGCCGAACGCCGAGTGGGTGGGCAACCCGGTGCGCGCGGCGATCGCGGCCCTGCCGGCGCCGGACCTGCGTTTCGATGGCCGTCACGGCCAGCGCCGCCTGCTGGTGCTCGGCGGTAGCCTGGGTGCGCGGGCGTTGAACCTTGCCGTTCCCGGGGCGCTCGCGCTGCTTCCGGAAGAACATCGCCCCGAAGTGCTGCACCAGTGCGGTGCCCGTGGTGTCGAGGAGGCTCGCAAGGCTTACGCCGATGCCGGTGTCACCGCGCGCATCGAACCTTTCATCGAGGACATGGCCGCCGCCTACGGCTGGGCCGACCTCGCCGTCTGCCGTGCCGGAGCTTTGACCATCGCTGAACTTACCGCCGCGGGCCTTGGCGCCGTATTGATTCCCTTCCCCCATGCCGTGGATGATCACCAGACGCGCAACGCGCAGACCCTGGTGGCCGCCGGCGCCGCCGAGCTCGTCGCCGAGCGCGGCATGGACGCAACCGCACTGTCCACGCGCCTGCGCGAATTGCTGGGCGACCGCCATCGCATGGTGTCGATGGCCCAGGCTGCGCGCTCGCTGGCCAAGCCCGACGCGGCCGACGCCATCGCCCGCGCCTGCCTGGAGGTGGCCGCATGACGCCCGTCCGCCTCGGAGCCACCGACGACTTCATGTCGTCCTTCCGTGCCGTGCACTTCATCGGCATCGGTGGCGTCGGTATGAGCGGCATCGCCGAGGTACTGCGCAACTTGGGCTATACCGTGTCCGGTTCCGATCGCGCCGCCAGCGCCACGACGCGCCGCCTGGAATCGCTGGGCATCACCGTGCACGTGGGTCACCGGCCCGAGAACGTGCAGGGCGCCGACGTGGTGGTGACCTCCAGCGCGATCGCCCGGGACAATGTGGAGCTGGTCGCGGCCCATGATGCACGCACCGCGGTGATCCCTCGTGCGGAAATGCTCGGTGAACTGATGCGCTTCCGGCGCGGCATCGCCATCGCCGGCACCCACGGCAAGACCACTACCACCAGTCTCACCGCCAGCGTGCTGGCTGAGGCCGGCTACGACCCGACATTCGTGATCGGCGGCCAGCTCAACGCCGCCGGCGCCAACGCCCGCCTCGGCGCCGGACAATACCTGGTAGCCGAGGCCGACGAATCCGATGGTTCGTTCCTGTTGTTGTCACCGGTGATGGCGGTGGTGACCAACATCGACGCCGACCATCTGGAGAACTACGGCGGCGACTTCGCCAAGGTGAAGAAGGCCTTCGCCGATTTCCTGCACCGCCTGCCGTTCTATGGCCTGGCGGTGCTATGCGTGGACGATCCGGAGGTGGCGGAACTTGCCAACACCACCGTGCGCCGCGCGATGACCTACGGCATCGACAACCCCGACGCCGATGTCCGCGCCACCAACGTGCGCCAGGACGGCTTCCATATGCATTTCGACCTGCACCTGCCGGGTCTGCCCGAGCCGCTGCCGGTGGTGCTGAATCTGCCTGGCCGGCACAACGTGCTCAATGCCATGGCCGCCGCCACCGTCGGTTGGCAGCTGGGCGTGGAGGCCGAAGCCATCGCGCGCGCGATGGCCGAGTTCCAGGGTGTCGGCCGCCGATTCCACGCCCGTGGCGAAATCGCCCTGGACCATGGCACCGCGCTGCTGGTGGATGACTACGGCCATCACCCGCGTGAACTGGCCGCGGTCTTCGCCGCCGCCCGTGGCGGCTGGCCCAACCGGCGCCTGGTGGTGGCCTTCCAGCCGCATCGCTATAGCCGCACGCGCGATCTCATGGACGATTTCGCCAAGGTGCTGACCGAACCTGATGTGCTGCTCCTGACCGAGGTGTATCCGGCCGGCGAGGCACCCATTGCCGGTGCCGACGGCCGCGCGCTGGCCCGTGCGGTGCGCGCCCGCGGCAAGGTGGATCCGGTGCTGGTGGACCATCCGCGCGACCTTGCCGCGACCCTGCCGGCACTGCTGCGCGATGGCGACATCCTGCTGATGCTCGGCGCCGGCGACATCGGCCACGCCGCACTCGAACTGGGCAATAGCGCATCCTTGAGGACCACGCAGGCATGACCAGCTCCTCGCCCATCGCCTTCACCGTCACCGATCCGGCTCAGTTCGGCCGCGTCGCCGTGGTCATGGGTGGCAGCTCCGCCGAACGTGAGGTCTCGCTCGACTCAGGCCGCAATGTGCTCGAGGCGCTGCGCCAGCGTGGCGTGGACGCCCATGCCATCGATGGCATTCCCGCCCTGCTGGACGCCCTGCGCGCAGGCCACTTTGCACGCGTGTTCAATATTCTCCATGGCCAGCATGGCGGTGGTGAAGACGGCGTGCTGCAGGGCGCGCTGGAGTCGCTCAATATCCCGTACACAGGTTCCGGCGTGCTGGGTTCGGCGCTGTCGATGGACAAGGTGCGTTCGAAGATGGTCTGGCAGGCCCTGGACCTGCCGACACCGGCATACATTGCCTTGAAGAAGGGCGATGACATCCATGCCGCCGCCGCGAAGATCGGCTTCCCGCTGATCGTGAAACCCGCCAGTGAAGGTTCGAGCGTAGGTATTACCCGCGTGTTCACCCACGCCGATCTTGACGCCGCGGTGGAACTTGCCGCGCGCTATCCGGGTGAACTGCTGATGGAAACCCTGATCGAGGGCGACGAACTCACCATCGCCGTGCTCGGCCGCGAAGTGATGCCTTCGATCCATATCGTGCCCAAGGGCGCGTTCTACGATTACAACGCCAAGTACATCGCCGACGACACGCTCTACCTGTGTCCCGGCCTCGAGGGCGAGGCCGAGACTGAACTCCGTGCGCTGGCCTTACGTGCCTTCGACGCACTGGGCTGCGCCGGCTGGGGCCGCGTCGACGTGATGCGCGATCGTGAGGGCCGCAACTGGCTGCTCGAAGTGAACACCGCGCCGGGTATGACCGCCCATTCGCTGGTGCCCAAGGCGGCGGCGCAGGCCGGCATCGATTTCGCCAGCGTCTGCTGGCGCGTGCTGGAGACGTCGCTGCGCGACGCCGACGGCAACACCTTCGCCGAGGTCACCCCATGAGGGCCGGCGCTACCACGCGTGTCGTTGCCTGGGGCATCGCCATCATGCTGGTGGCGCTGCCCATCGTGGGCGTGCTGCAAGGCTGGTTCGCCGCCACCCGCTGGCCGGTAAAGCAGCTGAAGGTGGAAGCTGAATTCGTGCACGTTACCGATGGCCAGATCAAGGGTGCGGTGATGCCGCAACTGGGCCGGGGTTTCTTCGCCGCCGACCTGGACGAGGTGCGTAAATCGATTGCTGCCCTGCCGTGGGTGGAGTCCGTCGAGGCGCGCAAGCACTGGCCAGATACGATCCTGTTGCGCATCTACGAGCGCCAGCCGTTCGCACGCTGGAACGACAACGACCTCATCAGCCGCCAGGGCAAGGTGTTCCCGGCCCGCGAGGCCGAGCACATGGACGGCCTGCCACAGTTGCGGGGGCCCGACGCGCGCCTGGCTGAAGTGGTGAGTTTCTACGCACAGGCACAGAAGCAGTTCGCCGGCTCGCACCTGAAGGTAGCCGGTGTCACCTTGAGCAATCGCGGAAGCTGGGCCGTGGTCACCGCCAGCGGTGCCGAAGTGGTGATCGGCGACGGCGACCAGGTGGACCGGCGGTTGCGCCGGTTCCTGGATGTGTACCCGCAACTGGCCTCAACCCATCCCGGCGGCTTCGCCTCGGTGGACCTTCGTTACACCAATGGATTTGCCGTCAGCTGGCCGCAGGCCCAGGCCCCCGCTGCCACCGACACCCGGAGCGCCCCGCGCACATGAAGAATAAAAACGATAAGCAGCTCGTGGTCGGACTGGACATAGGCACCTCCAAGGTCGTGGCCATCGTGGGCGAATACGAGCCCGGCGAACCGATCGAGGTGATCGGCATCGGCTCGCACGTGTCGCGTGGCATGAAGCGCGGCTCGGTGGTGGACATCGAATCCACCGTGCACTCCATCCAGCGCGCGGTGGAAGAAGCCGAACTGATGGCCGGTTGCGATATCCGCTCGGTGTTCGCCTCGATCTCAGGTTCCCACCTGGAGACGAAGAACTCCCACGGCACCGCTGCCATCCGCGACCGCGAAGTCACCGCGGGGGATCTTGAGCAAGTACTCGAGGCCGCCAGCGCCGTGGCCATTCCTGCCGACCGCAAGGTACTCTACAAGGAATCGCAGGAATACCGCATCGACGGCCAGGACGGCATCCGCCATCCGGTGGGCATGAGCGGCGTGCGCCTGGAGGCCAGCGTGCACCTGGTGACCGGCGCGGCCAGTGCGGTGTCGAACATTTCCAAGTGCATCCAGCGCTGCGGACTGTCAGTGGACGAACTGGTGCCGGCCGCCGTGGCCAGTGCCAAGGCCGTGTTGACCGAAGACGAGCTCGAGCTTGGCGTGTGCCTGGTGGATATCGGCGCCGGCACCACCGACATAGCCATCTATACCCAGGGCGCGATCCGTTACACCAAGTCACTGCCGGTAGGCGGTGACCAGGTCACCAACGACATCGCCTATGGCGTGCATACCCCTACCGCGCACGCGGAGGAAATCAAGATCAAGTACGCCTGTGCGCTGGCGCAACTGGCGCACGCGGAGGAAACCATCCAGGTGCCTTCCGTCGGCGATCGCCCGCCGCGCCGCCTGGCACGCCAGTCGCTGGCGCAGTCGGTACAGGCGCGCTACGAAGAGATCTTCGAAATGGTGCAGGACGAACTGCGCCGCTCCGGCTACGAGAGCCTGGTGGCCGCGGGCATCGTGCTCACAGGCGGCGCCTCGAAAATGGAAGGCGCCCTGGAACTGGCCGAAGAGATCTTCCACAAGATGGTGCGCGTGGGTGTGCCGCAGCACATCTCCGGCCTTGGCGACGTGATCTCCAATGAATTGCACGCCACGGGCGTGGGCCTGTTGCTGCACGGCTCGCGTTCGTCCGGTGTCCGCGCAGGCGGCCCGGTAGGCGGATCGGTCGGCGGCATGGTGGGCAAGTTGCGCGGCTGGATAAGCAAGAACTTCTAGGGATCGACGGGGCTGACAGGAAGACGGCCCCGGGGCAAAGGACAGCCCGACACCCTGGCGCGGCAGGAGCCGCGACAGGGCAACAACGGCAACACAAAACTATAAAAACTATCGGAGACGGGAAATGTTTGAACTAGTCGAAAAACTCGCACCCAATGCATGCATCAAGGTCATCGGCGTGGGCGGCGGCGGCGGCAATGCCGTGGCCCACATGGTCAATGCCAACATCGAAGGCGTGGAATTCGTCGTCGCCAATACCGATGCGCAGGCAATGAAGAGCTGCAATTCGCGCACCCACCTGCAGCTGGGCGGCAACGTCACCAAAGGCCTGGGCGCCGGCGCCAATCCCGAAGTCGGCCGCCAGGCCGCGCTGGAAGACCGTGAGCGCATCGAGGAAATGCTCGAGGGCGCCGACATGGTGTTCATCACCGCCGGCATGGGTGGCGGCACCGGCACGGGTGCTGCCCCGGTGGTGGCCCAGCTGGCCAAGGAGAAGGGCATCCTGACCGTGGCCGTGGTCACCAAGCCGTTCCCCTTCGAGGGCCGCCGTCGTATGCAGGTGGCGCTCAAGGGCATCGAGGACCTCTCCCAGCACGTCGATTCCCTGATCACCGTGCCCAACGAAAAGCTCCTTTCCGTGCTGGGCCGTGAAGTGACCCTGCTCAACGCCTTCAAGGCCGCCAACGATGTGCTCCAGGGCGCCGTGCAGGGGATCGCCGACCTGATCACCGCCCCGGGCCTGATCAACGTCGACTTTGCCGACGTCCGCACCGTCATGAGCGAGATGGGGATGGCGATGATGGGCTCGGGCACCGCCCGCGGCGACGACCGCGCCCAGGCGGCGGCGGAGTCGGCCATCAACAACCCGCTGCTCGAGGACGTCAACCTCCACGGCGCCTGCGGCATCCTGGTCAACGTCACGGCCGGCCCGAACCTCACCATGCGCGAGTTCGACGAGATCGGCCGGGTGATCCACGACTTCGCCTCCGAAGACGCCACCGTGGTGATCGGTACCTCGCTGGATCCGGACATGCAGGACGATGTCCGCGTCACCGTGGTCGCCACGGGCCTGAACCGGGCCAACGCCGCCCGCCAGCCGGCACGGCAGGCGGCGCCCCAGCACGTGGAGATGCGCCAGCGGCCCCGTCCGGTGGTACTGCGCACCGGTACAGGCAATGAAGTGATCGACTACACCCAGGCCGAGGCCAGCCCCCGCGCCGAGCCCGCCAAGGTGGCGGAACCGGCGATCGATTACCTCGATATCCCGGCGTTCCTGCGCCGCCAGGCCGACTGAGCACCCTCGGCCCGTTAAAAATCCAGCGTCACGGATGACGCGTGGCGGTCGGGCTTGGAGCCCGCCGCCCCGATGCCCCGACCCCGGACCCCGTCCCCGGGGCGGGACATCGACCTTCACGAAATCACAATGAACTTTCAGTGATTACGTGGGTCTAGGCCACCTTGCACGAGTGAAATTTGCTGAAGGGAGGGTGAAGGGATGCAGAACTGGCCAGTACGGTTTTTCTTGCCTGAGGTTAAGACTGTGTTAGGATACCCGTTACCAAGGCGTCTGCCGCGCAGGTTTAACTACTCATGATCAAGCAGCGCACCCTCAAGAACACCATCCGCGCCACCGGCGTAGGCCTGCATACCGGCGACAAGGTGTACATGACCCTTCGCCCGGCCGCGCCCAACACCGGTATCGTATTCCGTCGCACCGACCTCAACCCGCCGGTCGACCTGAAATCGCGTCCGTTCAATGTCGGTGATACGCGCCTGTCCACTACGCTGGTCAATGGCGATGTGCGCGTCTCCACGGTGGAACACCTTCTTTCGGCGATGGCCGGTCTGGGTATCGACAATGCTTACGTCGACCTTTCCGCCCCGGAAGTCCCGATCATGGACGGCAGCGCCGGTCCCTTCGTTTTCCTGCTGCAGTCCGCGGGCATCGAAGAACAGGATGCTGCCAAGCGCTTTATCCGCATCAAGAAGGCCGTGAAGGTGCAGGACGGCGACAAATGGGCCCGTTTTGAGCCGTTCGACGGTTTCAAGGTGGGTTTCTCGGTCGAGTTCAACCATCCGATGTTCAACAAGCGCAACTCGCGCGCCGAGATGGATTTCTCCACCACCTCCTTCGTCAAGGAAGTCAGCCGCGCCCGTACCTTCGGCTTCATGCGCGACATCGAGATGCTGCGTGAGCGCAATCTCACGCTCGGCGGTTCGATGGACAACGCCGTGGTGCTCGACGACTACCGCGTGCTCAATGAAGACGGCCTCCGTTACGAGGACGAGTTCGTCAAGCACAAGATCCTGGACGCTATCGGCGACCTGTACCTCCTGGGCCACAGCCTGATCGGTGCGTACCACGCACACAAGTCGGGTCACGAACTGAACAACAAGCTGCTGCGCACCCTGATCTCCGACGCCGAGGCGTGGGAGGAAGTGAGCTTCCAGGATGCCGCCAAGGCGCCGATCTCCTATGCGCATCCGGCGCAGGCGATCTGAAGCACCCCGGAGCCGGATCTTCCCCGGCCCTCCTCGAAAAAGCCGCCTGCAAGGCGGCTTTTTCGTTTTCCGGCTAAAGGAAAACCCGGCGGAAGCCGACAAGACCTTGCGGACCATCCGCGTGCGTCAGGTCTCAGTTCGTTCATGTGGTGAAGGTTCGGTGAACCTTTTCTTCACGCGACCATGATATAAAAAATACCCGCCCGACCTTTGAGGTCTGCGGACGGAAGCAGGCACAGGGGTGTTTACTTTCGAATAATCAGGCAGATAGCCACGAGTTCAGTCTTGCGGCTCGTTGTCATGCGCACCGCGCGCGGCAACCGAGGCAAGGCGCAGGAACATGGCCCGAAGTTCCGGGTCGGACATGGATGCGGCGGCCGCCTGGAGGTGGCCCGCGGCACCCACGGAAAGTGGCTTGGCTGGCGGTAGCTCGGGTAAACCCGGGGGCAGCGAGGCCACTTTCACGGTTACCGAACTTGCCCGCGTGCCCATGGCCCGCGCCGCTTCGAGGATCTGGGCCTGGTGCAGGCGCAGCCGCGAGGCCCAGGCAGGGGAGGGCGCCAGGAAGACAAGTCGTCCCTCGCGATGGTCAGCAAATCTCACCTGATCACGCAATGGGTTCGGCAATGTCTGGCGCAGCTGCCGGTCCAGGTCGTCCAGTTGCTTCGCGCGCCGTGCGAGCGAAGCAATTGGGCCGACGTCGATCGCGGACTTCAATCCGCGGGACGGTCGGCGGGGTGACGGGGTCGAACGCTGCATGGGACCGTTTTTGACCAAAGTGCGGTAGGCAATGCAAATCATACTCGTGTCACGGGACCGCAAGGCTCCCACCCGGCTTGACCTCACCTGCCCGCGCTTGCGCGGCAAGGCGATCGGCGCCGCTGCAGCCGTGGTGCTGGTGCTTGCCGGCATCGGCGCCGGTGTGGCCCTGGCCCTGGCCAGCCCCCAACGCCGCGCCATGAACGAACTGAATACGCTGCACCAGCAGGTTGCGACGCAGAAGGCACAACTGGCCGTGGTGCGTCAGGACGCCCAGCGCGACCTCGATGCCCTCGCCGTGAAGCTCGGCCAATTGCAGGCCCAGTCCACCCGCATCAATGCCCTCGGCGAGCGCCTGACGGAAGTGGGCAAGCTCGGTGACGGTGAATTCAACTTCGACGAAGCACCGCCCATGGGCGGCCCGGAAGTCGAAAGCAACGAGAGCGCCTACAACCTGCCGGCCACGCTCGACGCCAGCATCAGCCAGCTCTCAGCCACCTTCGACAGCCAGCAATCGCAGTTGCAGGCGCTCGAGCGCCTCCTGCTGGACCGCAACATCGACTCACGCCTGAAGCCCACCGGCATGCCGGTCGATGGCTATATTTCTTCGTATTTCGGCGGCCGTCCCGACCCCTTCAGCGGTCACGCCGCGCGCCATACGGGCCTGGACATCGCCGCTCCCCTGGGCACCAGTGTCCATGCCGTGGCCGAAGGCATGGTTACCTTTGCAGGTGTCCGCAGCGGATATGGCAATGTGGTCGAGATCGACCACGGTAACGGCTACATGACCCGCTACGCCCACAACAGCGCCATCCTGGTCCATGCCGGCCAGCGCGTGCAGGTGGGCGAGACCATCTCCCGCGCCGGCTCAACAGGCCGCTCCACGGGCTCTCACGTGCACTTTGAGGTCTGGCTGAACGGACGGGTGGTCAATCCCCTGGCCTACGTCAAATCCGTCCGCGGCCCCACGGCCGGTACTTGAAAGCGCGGACCGGCGCCGCCACCCGGGTAGGGGTCGGGGCGTAGTATCATCGTCCCCTTTGGCCCCGGACTGCCTTGCCGTCCGGGGACTCCTGTCTCCTGATCCGGATGATCGATGTTCAATCGCGCCCTGACGAGCATTTTCGGCAGCCGTAACGAGCGTGTCCTGCGCCAGCTGTCCAAGACCGTAAATCGTATCAATGCCCTGGAGGCTGAGTACGAGAAGCTTTCCGATGCCCAGTTACAGGCCAAGACGCCGCATTTCAAAGAGCGTCTTGCGGCCGGTGAGACACTGGACAAGATCCTGCCCGAAGCCTTCGCGGTGGTGCGCGAGGGTGCCAAGCGCACCCTTGGCATGCGCCATTACGATGTCCAGCTGATCGGCGGCATGGTGCTGCATTCAGGCCGCATCGCTGAAATGCGCACGGGCGAGGGCAAGACGCTGGTCGGCACCCTGCCGGTGTACCTGAACGCCCTGGAAGGTAAGGGTGTGCACGTGGTGACCATCAACGACTACCTGGCCCGCCGTGACTCGGCCCAGATGGGCAAGCTGTACGGGTTCCTTGGCTTGGCCGTGGGTGTGGTCTATCCCGGCATGGACCATGGTGATAAGGCCGCGGCCTACAAGGCGGACATCACCTACGGCACCAACAACGAATTCGGCTTTGACTACCTTCGCGACAACATGGCGCTCAGCCGCGAGCAGCGCTATCAGCGCGGGCTGAACTACGCCATCGTCGACGAAGTCGACTCCATCCTGATCGACGAAGCCCGCACGCCGCTGATCATCTCAGGCCCGGCCGAAGATTCCCCGCAGCTGTACATCGCGGTCAACCGCATCGTGCCGCGGATGAACCGGCAGGAGAAGGAAGACACCCCCGGCGACTTCTTCGTCGACGAGAAGCAGAAGCAGGTGCACATGTCCGAAGAGGGCATGGAACACGCCGAACAACTGCTTCAGGAAGCCGGCGTGATCGATGCCGACACCGGCCTGTACGATTCGAAGAACCTGGCCGTGGTGCACCACCTCAACGCCGCGCTGCGCGCCAACGCTCTGTACCAGCGCGATGTCGATTACATCGTGCGCGACGGCGAAGTGATCATCGTGGATGAATTCACCGGCCGTACGCTCGCCGGCCGCCGCTGGTCCGATGGCCTGCACCAGGCGGTGGAAGCAAAGGAAGGCGTGCCCATCCAGCGCGAGAACCAGACACTCGCCACGATCACCTTCCAGAACCTCTTCCGCATGTACACCAAGCTCGCCGGCATGACGGGCACGGCCGATACCGAGGCGTATGAGTTCCAGTCGGTGTACGGCCTGGAAGTGGTGGTGATTCCCACCCACAAGCCGATGATCCGCAAGGACAACGCCGATCTGGTGTTCCTGGGCGCCGAGTCGAAGTTCAAGGCCGTGGTGCAGGACATCAAGGATTGCCACGAACGCGGCCAGCCGGTGCTGGTGGGTACCGCTTCCATCGATGTCTCGGAACTTGTCTCGGAGCTGCTGAAGAAGGAAGGCGTGCGCCACGAGGTGCTCAACGCCAAGCAGCACGAGCGCGAGGCGCATATCGTGGCCCAGGCCGGCGCTCCCGGTTCGGTCACCATTGCCACCAATATGGCCGGCCGCGGCACCGATATCGTGCTTGGCGGCAGCCTCGAAGCCGATTTCGCCACCTTGGGCGACGACCCTACCGAAGCGCAGAAAGCCAAGGCGCGCGAGGAATGGCAGAAGCGCCACAACGCGGTGATCGAGGCCGGCGGCCTGCACATCGTGGGCACCGAGCGCCATGAGTCGCGCCGCATCGACAACCAGTTGCGTGGCCGTTCCGGCCGCCAGGGCGATCCGGGTTCCTCGCGCTTCTACCTGTCGCTGCACGACAACCTGATGCGCATCTTCGGTGGCGAGCGCATCGAGCGCTGGATGCGCATGTTCGGCATGACCGACGACCAGCCGCTGGAAGACCGCATGATCACGCGGCAGATCGAGAAGGTGCAGCGCAAGGTCGAGCAGCACAACTTCGACATCCGCAAGAACCTCCTGGAATTCGACGACGTCGCCAACGACCAGCGCAAGGTGATCTACGCCCAGCGCGATGAACTGATGGAATCCACCGATGTGTCGGACACCATCAAGGACATCCGCGACGATGTCGTCACCGCCGTCGCACGTCGCTTCGTGCCCGCCGAGAGCATCGACGAACAGTGGGACGTGGCCGGCCTCGACCGTGAGCTGGAAAACGAATTCGGCCTGAAGTTCGACGTCAAGGGCTGGGTCGAACGCCAGACCTCCGACGTGGACGACCATACCATCGTGGCCTACGTGCGCGACGAGACCGCCAACTACTTCGCCACCAAGGAAGCCGAGGTCGGCCCGGAGGTGATGCGCCAGCTCGAGAAGCACATCATGCTTTCGGTGGTGGACAACGCCTGGAAGGAGCACCTTGCGAGCATGGATTACCTGCGCCAGGGCATTTACCTGCGCGGCTATGCGCAGAAGCAGCCCAAGCAGGAATTCAAGCGCGAGTCGTTTGAGTTGTTCGGCACCATGCTCGACCGCATCAAGCTCGAAGTGATCCAGATGCTTGCCCGCGTGCGCGTGCGCAGCGAAGAAGAGGTCGCTGCGATGGAGGCCGAGCAGCTGCGCGTCGCACAGGCCAAGCAGATGCAGTTCCAGCACGCCGATGCCGGCGCGATTGGCCTGCAGGAACCCGAGGGCGCCGCAGCGCCACCGCGAATGGCCCTGCCACAGGTTCCGGCCGATGCGGGTCCGAAGGTCGGTCGCAACGACCCTTGCCCTTGCGGGTCGGGCAAGAAGTACAAGCATTGCCATGGGCAACTGAGTTGATTGCCAGGTGATGGTCGCAAAAAGAAGCCGGGGTCACCCGGCTTCTTTTTGCGCGACGAGGCAGTGGAGGGGTGTGCTGTCGTCTCGGACATTCCCTTACCCTTACCCGAGGGAATGCCTCTTGTTCATGAAGCTGGCCAGTCTCGCCAGGATCTTGTCGAACTGACGCTCATCAAGCTCTGCATCCGGCGCGGCAACATAATATCTGTCCACTTCCTTTTGAAACTCCGTCGGATCGGAGCGTGACGGCATCAGCTCAGGCTTGAGCACGAAGATATTCTTGCATTCGCGCGTCATCATTGTGTTTATCTTAGAGCTTGAAACGTACGCTTCTTCTTTGAACGAACGTAGTCTAGACGTGCCCTCAAGCCGCTGTTTCAGACTATCGGTCGTGAAGGGCTGTCTGGAATTGGACGCATCGGAGTGGCGTGTAGTTGTGTAGAGCGAAAAGCGCGCCTCGAGCCTTGCCATTTCATGTAGGTATTCGTCTGATTTGCGTACGGTGACTACGGCAGCATGCAGTGCCTGCAGTGGGGCCCTTGGGGGTGCCTCCTCACTCGAAGCAACTGAGTAAGGCTTATCGAGTCCATAACGATGCACGCCGCGCGAAACAACGGTCGCGGCGTAGGGATCGTCACTGTCATCTTTCCAGGTGGCCGCCGTTTGCAGCAAGCAGTCGATAACCAACCTGGCAGGCTCAAAGGAACGAGCCGTGTGCGAACTCAGGCAGGCTCGCATCCGAATTGCCCCGTTGTCTTCCCATAGGGCATTGAGTTTCGTTTGCAGCCCCCCGTCATGCCGGAACGGAACGGGGGCGGCCGCCACGTTGGAGACGCCGCTCAATGCCGCCAAGCCGATAACGGCCGCCCGTGGAATCGAGCTGGCTATTTCGCCGATGGAGAGTAACTTCATTATTTTCAATCCTTTTGTTGTCAGGGCATTCCATGGCACGATTATTTGACCCAACCTGTGTTTCCGGGCCGTCTTGGGATCATGTGCGTCAAACCGTTCGAAGGCCGTACTCCTCGTTCATGTGCTGGGCCACCAGCGACAGTAGGACGCGAAACTGAAGGTTGTTCATTGCGGCATCCTCGGCTACGAAAAACTTGCCGACGCTCTGTCTAAAGGCTCTGCGATCAGATCGTGAACGCACAGTCGTATGCGTCGGTCGCGCGCACCGTGGCACCGGCCTGTTGCCGGGCGCGAGATTTCGGCCCTTCCACAGGTGGCGCCAAGGGGGCTGAAGACAGTCGATGGTGGGCCGCGCTACGCGATACCACTTCGGCGGCGTAAGGATCGTCGCTGTGCTTCTTCCAGTTTGCTGTGCCACGAAACAAGCATTCAACAATGGCTCGACCAGGTTCAATACGCTGAACCCATGGTTCGCTCAGGCACGCTTGCACTGGCTGCCGGCATGGAGAGGCCTCTCTTCGCTGGGGATACAGACGAAGATTAGCCATCGGCGTGCTTAACAACCAACATAAAGCGCCTGTCAGCAGGCGCTAAATGGGTCAATCCCCGCCGTCTTTCGGCTTGGTCCGGTACGACTCGGCCTGCACCGCGATGTGCTCAGGTTCCGGCGTGTCCAGCCGCAAGGCTGTAAGGTGGCCTCCCCAGACGCAGCCGGTGTCGATGCACCACACGCCCAGGCCTGCGAAGCGACCCAGCGACGACCAGTGTCCGCATACGATGCGAGTCTCGCGCTTCTTCATGCCCGGGACTTCGAACCATGGATACATGCCGGGTTTCTGCGTGCCGGGCGTACCCTTGCTCTCGAAATCGATGCGGCCGCTGACATCGCAGTAACGCATGCGGGTGAAGGTGTTGATGGCTGCGCGATGACGGTCGACACCTTGCAGCCGGTTTCCCCAACCGGCCGGGCGATTGCCGAACAGATTGCGCAGCAGGCGGCCGTGGCGCGGACTGCCCAGTTCGCGTTCGACATCCATGGCCACGCGTTGAGCCTGCCGTAGTGTCCAGGAGGGCGCCAGGCCGGCGTGCAGCATCGTCCAGCCCAGGCTTTCGTCGTGATGAAGAAGCTTCTGTGTGCGCAGCCATTCCAGCAGCACGCCGGCATCCTCGGCGAACAGCACTTCGCGCAGTTCCGGATTTACCCGGGCTTTTGCATCGTCGCGACGTTGGCCGATGGCCAGCAGGCTGAGGTCGTGGTTGCCCAGGGTGATGATGGATGAGTCGCGAAGCGAATGAATCAGCCGCAAGGTGGCCAGCGATTCGCCGCCACGGTTGACCAGGTCGCCGCAAAACCAGAGTTTGTCGGCGGCCGGATCGAACTTGAGTTTCTCCAGCATTCTCTGGAGCTCGGGGTAGCAGCCCTGGACATCCCCGATCGCGTAAACCGCCATCGCGCCGGGCCTAGTGCAGCGTGCGCGGGATGGACAGGACGAATCGCGGGATGGTCGCCTCGAACTCCATGCCGTCGTCCGTGATCATCTCGTAGCTGCCGTGCATGGTGCCCACGGCGGTTTCCAGGATGGCGCCCGAGGTGTACTGGTAGCGTTCGCCGGGTTTCATCCACGGCTGCTCGCCGACCACGCCGTCGCCGTGGACCTCCTCTACCTTGCCGTTGGCGTCGGTGATCACCCAGTGGCGCGTAAGCAGCCGTGCGGGGCGCTTGCCCGCGTTGCGCAGGGTTACCGTATAGGCAAAGACATAGCGGCCGTCAGCGGGCTTGGAGTGATCGGCATCGAAACGACTGGTAACGTCGATGTCGATAGCGTTGGCGGACTTCTCGTTCATGGGTCGATTGTCCGGGAGGGCCGTCATTGCAGCAAGCGCCGTGTGTGCAGGATGTGCCTGCGTTCAGGCCCGTTGCCGGGCATAGGTTTCCGCCAGGGCGACGAATTGGCCGGGTGAGAGCGTTTCAGCACGGGCGCGCGGATCGATGCCGCAACCGATGATCCCCGCTTCGTCCACCAGGCCCTTGAGTGTGTTCGATAAAGTTTTCCGCCGCATGCCGAAGGCTGCCTTCACCACGCGGTCGATCGCCTCGGGCGCAACCCTGGGAAGCATGTCCTGGGGCAGCGGCACCAGGCGCACCACGGCCGAATCCACTTTGGGCGGAGGCCGGAAGGCGCCGGGTGGCACCACGAACAGCGATTCCACCCGGCACGCCAGCTGCAGCATCACGCTCAGGCGCCCATAGACCTTGCTGCCGGGATCGGCCGCCATGCGGTCCACCACTTCCTTCTGCAACATGAAATGCATGTCCTGGATCACGCCGGCGTGATCCAGGCAATGGAACAGGATGGGGCTGGAAATGTAATAGGGCAGGTTGCCGGCGATGCGCAGCCGGGGCACGCCCATGTCCTGCGCCATGCGGGTGAAATCCACTTTCAATACATCCTGGTGGACAATGCGCAGCTCGCCGATTTTGTCAGCGCGGGTCTGCAGCGCGGGGATCAGGTCGGTGTCGAGTTCCACCGCCGTCATCTTCCGCGCCACGGCCAGTAGCGGCAGGGTGAGCGCGCCCTCACCGGGGCCGATTTCAACCACGGTGTCGCTGTCTTGCGGCGAGATCGCCGACACGATGGAATCGATGTAACGCTTCTCGTGCAGGAAATGCTGGCCGAAACTTTTCTTGGGTTTGGCGCTCATGCGCGCACGCCGCGGTGGGCAAGGTCCAGCGCCATGCTGGCCGCGGCGATCAGGCTGGCCGGGCTGGCACGGCCGCTGCCGGCCAGGTCCAGCGCGGTGCCGTGGTCCACCGAGGTACGGACGAAAGGCAGCCCCAGGGTGATATTCACCGTGCGGTCGAAGGCTTCGCTCTTGAGCACCGGTAGCGCCTGGTCGTGGTACATCGCCAGCACCGCATCGTAACTGGCGCGTTGCGCGGGCACGAACGCGGTGTCGGCGGGGATCGGTCCGAGCAGGGCCATGCCTTGTCCACGCAGACGTGCAAGCAAGGGCTCGATATGCTCGATTTCCTCGCGGCCCAGATGGCCCGCCTCACCGGCGTGGGGGTTAAGGCCCAGCACCGCGATGCGCGGGTGTGCCAGGCCGAATTGTTCGCGCAAGGCGCGGTCGACGATGCGTAACACCCGTTCGAGCAACACTTCGGTGACCGCCGCCGGCACCGCCGACAAAGGCAGATGGGTGGTGGCGAGCGTTACCCGCAGTTCGGGGCTCGCCAGCATCATCACCACCTCGCAGGCGGCGCGTTCGGCGAAGAATTCGGTGTGGCCGCGGAATGGGATGCCGGCATCGTTGATGGTGGCCTTCTGGACGGGGCCCGTGACCACCCCGGCAAAACTGCCATCCATGCAGCCATCGGCAGCCAGCGATAGCGTACTGAGCACGTAGCCGGCATTGGCCGGATCGGGCTGCCCGGGCCGCGCGGCGATGGCCAGGGGCACATGGCGGATCCGCATCGAGCCCGGCGCGCGGCGACGGCGTGGCTTGCCGTCGTCGTCCTCGAGCGCCAGCAGCAGGCCGGTGGGCCCGGCGGCGTCCAGCAGGAGTTCACGGTCGCCGATCACGACAAAATCGGCCGCAAGGGAGCTTGCAGCCAGATGGGCGATCAGTTCAGGGCCGACCCCGGCCGGTTCGCCGGGTGTGACGGCGAGCCGGGGCAGCGCGCTAGGCATCGTGCGTTACGAGTTGGTCTTCGGCGGCGCGACGGCGTTGCCGTTGGCGTCGATGTCCTTCAGCGCCGGGTCGACGATTTCCACGTACGAGGTGGAACGCAGTTCGCGCAGGTAGTCGTCGTAAGCCTGCTCGGCCTTGCGGTTGCCAATGGCCTGGCGGGCCTGGTCACGGGCCATCTGGTCGGTGCGGTCGGCGTCACGCGTACCCAGGCGCTGCAACACGATCCAGCCGGCGTCGGTCTGGAAGGGCTTGGATACCTCGTTGTCTTTGAGCTGGGTGATCTGGCTGGCTATTGCCTGGCCCCAGGCCTGCGGCGCGAACCAGCCCATGTCGCCGCCATTGTTGGCGGTGGTCTCGTCCTTTGAATCGGTCTTGGCGACGGCGGCGAAGTCTTCCTTCTTGGCCGTCACGCGCTGGTAGATCGTGTCGGCCTTGGCTTCGGCCTGGGCCATGGTGACGATCTCGGACGGTTTGATCAGGATCTGGCGCGCGTGGTACTCGGTGACCATCTGCTTCTGTGGCGCACGCTGCTCCACCAGTTTCAGGATATGGAAGCCGGTGGGACCGCGCAGCGCCGGCGACACGTCGCCCGGCTTCATGTTGATGATGGCATCGGCGAATGCCGGCGGCACTTCATCCATGCGTCGGAAACCGAGGTCACCGCCCTCAAGGGCGTCCTGGGCATCGGAATAACGGATGGCGGCGGCGTTGAAATCCATGCCGCCCTTGATGGCGTTCTCGGCGGCCTCGGCCTTGGCCTGGGCCGCGGCGATGTCACTGGCACCGCCACCGCTTGGCACGCTGATCTGGATATGCGCAAGGTGTACTTCGCCCGCCTTGTAGGTTGGGCTGGCAAGCAGGTTGTTCACTTCTGAATCGGTAACGTTCACCGAATCACGCACCACGCTTTCATGCAGGCGCTGGGCGGTGATCTGCTCGGAAATCTGCTGGCGGAAACCGGCATAGCTGAAGCCGTCCTGGGCCACGGCTCCGCGCAGCTGGTCGACAGTCATCTTGTTCTGCTGGGCCACGTTGTTGATGGCCTGGTCGACGTCGCTGTCGGCCACCTTGATGCCCTGGTCCTGGGCGCGCTGCACCTGCAGGCGGGTAAGTACCAGACGCTCAAGCACCTGGCGGCGCAGCACGTTTTCCGGCGGCAACTGCTGCGGGTTCGAAGCGTACTGCTGCTGTACCGAGTGCACGGCGGCATCCAGTTCGCTCTGCAGGATGACGTCTTCCTCGACCACCGCCACGATCTTGTCGAGCGGGCGGTTCGGATCGTTCATTTCCGACGACTGCCCGGCACCCGCGCTGGGAAGGAGCTGGGCCTGGGCCTGGGGCGCCAGGGCCATGGCGAACGCAAGCGCGAGGAGGGCGGGGGTCTGCTTCATCGAATGTTTTGCCTGGCGCCGCTTGCGGCGCGCGTTAAGTGTTTTATTGATATCCAAGGATATCACGATGCAGGAGGGTATCGATTTGCGGGCTGGTCGTACCCAAGCCCTTGAATTCAACCTCGAACATGATCGAATTCCGGGTGGTCGCGGGCCCAAGGATCGGCCCGGTGACACCCGGATTGATGCTGCTTACATAGTGACGGCCGATCAGGCGCAATTTCGTACAGCAGTTTTCATATTCCACGCCGGCGAGGGCTTCGAGCGTGCGCTCGTCAAGCCGCGACCAGACCCAACGCCCCAACACCCGCCAGCGGTCCGAAATCGGATAGACCGCGGAGGTATCGAATTGTTCAATGTAGGCGACATCCTGGTTCGGCGCCTGTCGGCGGTAGCGATAGCCGAAATTGATGATGCCGTCGGTGCCCAACCGGTGCTGGATCGAGAACGTGCCCAGGTCCGAGCGGCGGTAGCGCGGATTCCATTGATAGCTCGATGCTGCCTTCCAGTCGTCGTTGAGCTGGATGGTGGCCTGGGCGACGTAATCTGAGGTGTAGTAGTCGGTCGGCGCCGGCTGCTTGACGGTGATACTGCCGTCGGCGTTCTTCTGGAGGGTCTGGTAGGACGCTTGCACGCGCTGTTCGCCGTCCAGGTACTGGATCTGGCCAAGGCTCGCGGAAAAACGTTCCACGCCATTGTCATCGAGCAGCCGTGTGGTGATCGCGGCGGTGAGGTTGTTGGCATCCATCTGGCGGTCGGCGCCGGAGAATTCGTTCTCCGAGAACAGCTGCCAATAGTCGAATGACATCAGGCTGGTGTCGAACAGTGGCAACCCGCCCTGGTTGCGGTAGGGCACGTACAGGTAGTACAGCCGGGGCTCGAGGGTTTGCGTGAAGCTATTGCCGAAATAGTTCGCATCGCGGTCGAAAATCAGGCCCGAGTCGAGGCTGGCGATCGGCAGCGCGCGCGATGGATTGCGGTCGTTGAAGATCTTTGGGAAGCCGTTGTATTGCGGGTCGAAGCTTGAATACTTCTGGTAATTGGCGTCGTCGAGAATCTGGTAACCGGTATAGCGATAGCCGACTTTCGGCCGCACGAACCAGCTGGCGCCCTGGAAGTCGGCCTTCAGGTAGGGGTAGAGGTCCAGGCGATTGCCTTCGACCTGCGTGGACGACAGGTCGGTCTTGCGGAATGCCACCGCTTCGTTGTTCATGCCGAACTCGAGCCAGCGCTCGATCGGGATGTCCAGGTTGAACGTGGCGCGGGGCCAGCGTTTGTAGGGCACCACATAATCGGGCAGGTAGGCGTCCACGTTCTGGTACAGGTCGGCACCGAAGCTACCCGACCAATACTTGCCGCCGCCATAGATGTACGCGTTCGACGAAAGTATGCCGATCGACGAGTTGTACAGGTCATTGGCGAAGTCGTGGAAATAGGCGCGATCGGATGCACGGTTGATCGAGGTGCCGAACGACCAGCCCGGGAACAGGGAGGTGGAATCGACGAATTTGTACAGGTAACGCGTGCCCCCATCGATGCGATCGTTGGGCAGATACTGGAAGTCGAACGCGCCGCGGTTCCTGGGGGTGAGGTAGCGGAACTCACCGCCGAGCATCGCACCGCGGCGCGCATAGATCGTTGGTGTCAGCGTAGCGTCGTAGTTCGGCGCCAGGTTGAAGTAGTAGGGCGCGGCGATGTAATAGCCCGACTGCTTGTTGCTGCCGAACGTGGGGAACAGCCAGCCGCTCTTGCGACGGTTGTCCACCGGGAAGGTGAAATATGGCAGGTACAGGAACGGGATGTTCTTGTAGCGCATGGTGGCGCTGCGGGCCACGCCCACGCCCGTATCCTTGTTGATGGTGATCGTCTTGCCGCGGAATTCCCACACGTGCTTGCCCAGGTCGCACGTGGAGTACGACGCGGTGCTGTACACGCTGTGCTGCTTGTCCAGCATGTTGGCGTGCACGGCGGTGCCATTGCCATGCGACTGCAGCAGCTGGTAGGTAACGTTGTCGGCCTGGACGTGGTTGGTCTCGTTCACACCCCAGATGTGGTCGGCCTGCAGCAGGGTGCCCGCTTCCTGGTAGCGCACGTCGCCCACCGCGTCGTATGCCGTGGTGTCGTCGTTATAGGTGGCGTTGTCGGCCAGGATCATCTGGTCGTAGCGGACGATCTTCACGTTGCCGTTGAAGCGGTACATCGTCTGGTTGGAGCTGTCGACCGACGCCGCCGTGGGATAGGTGATCGCCGTCTCGCGGCCAGTGGTGTCCTGCGGCAGGGTGGGGTCGTAGAAGCCGAGCATGGCGTTGGGACGGCACTGCGCGTAGCTCACCGGCTTGGTCGGGCACATGAACGAGCCCAGCGCGCACACCGGGGTGGGCGGCGGGGCGTTCCAGTCTTTGGGCGTGTGCGGGGCGGGCGCGGGCACGGCTTCCTGGGCCTGGCTGGCCCCCGCGGCACCGAAAAGGAATACCGAGGCGGCGATCGCCAGGAGGCGGCGGGGCGGCAGGGTGCGGAGGCTTGTCGGCACGGGCGCAGTCTGTCTGACGAAAGGCGGCCAAGTTAGCAGAAAACCCCTCCCCCTAGGTCGATGGCGTGCCTTCAGGCGCTGCCTTTGCGACGCCTTTCGTGCTGCCAGAGTACCTCGCCATGGCCGCTGGCGCGGGCCATCACGCGGCAGAGGACGAAAAGGAGGTCGGAGAGCCTGTTCAGGTAGCGCTGGGCCTGGGGACGAATGTCCTCGACCCGGGAAAGGGCAACCACATCGCGTTCGGCACGGCGGCACACGGTGCGGGCCAGATGGCCGGTGGCCGCGGCCATGCCGCCGCCGGGCAGGATGAAATCCTTCAGGGCGGGAAGATCGGCGTTGAAGTGATCCAGCACCTGTTCCAGGCGGTCGATGTCCGCGTCGTGGATCATCGCCATACCGGGGATGCAAAGCTCACCCCCCAGGTCGAACAATTCATGCTGCACCTGCACCAGGGCTTCGGCGATATCCGCCGGCACGCCCTCGATGGCAAGCACCATGCCGATCGTGCTGTTGAGCTCATCCACCGTGCCGTACGCGGTGACACGCAGTGAATCCTTGCCCGTGCGCGAACCGTCGCCCAGGCCCGTGCTGCCGTCGTCGCCGGTGCGGGTGTAGATCTTCGAAAGGCGGTTGCCCACGGGTGCTTAGTGGGCGAGGCGGCCGTGGTCGCGGTGTAGCCGGGCCACCAGCTGCACCACCAGTACGTGAAGCACGGCGCCGATGGCCACATAGATGGCGGCGGTACGCAGGTACGGCAGGTACCAGTCGGCCAGGTTCACGCCCCAGGCGCCAAGGCTGCGCGGCTGCGGAACGGAATCGCTTAGCCAGTAGAAGCTGCCGTTGGAGACCAGGTAGCAGGTGCTTGCGGCAACGAAAAGGCTTGCCGCCAGCAGGCCCAGGCTACGCAGTTCCAGCCGGCTGCCGTGGCGGGCCAGCCAGCTGCCACCCAGCCACATGCTGAAATAGGCCGGCACCAGGCACCAATAGGCCACCGAAACGCAGTAATGATCGAAGAAGCTGATGCCCTGCCCGCGGATGACGAAGAAATCGACCAGCACGGCTTCGGCCATCAGCAGCGGAAAGGCCCAGCGTGCCGAGCCCCGCAACCAGAAACCGCCGAGGAAGAACACCGCCCAGCTGGCGTCAGGCAGGGCGCCGAAGTGGTTCACGCGGGTGGCGGCCATCACGATGGCAAGCAGCGCGAAAATGCCGGTGCGCTGTACGTGCGTCAAAGCCATGGGGTCGACTCCACTTCGAAAGATTCAGTTGGGCAACCACCATTCTAGCACTGACAGGCCGCCGGACCTGCCCAACGCGTATCATCGGCGGATGACCGACGCGCACCCCATCCTTATCGTCGGCGGTGGCCTGGTTGGCGCCAGCCTCGCCATCGCGCTGGACGCTGCCGGCCGCGACGCCATCCTGGTGGAAGCCAGCGCGCCGCGTGCTCCTGCACCGGCCGGCCCCGGCGACCGCAACCTTGCATTGGCACGGGCCACGGTAAACGGCCTCATCGCCATCGACGCCTGGGAACACGCCCGCACCGCGGCCACCGCCATCTCCGACATCCACGTGACCCGGGCGGGCGACTTCGGCAGCGTGCGGTTATCAGCCCGAGCCGCCGGTGTTGACGCCATGGGCTGGACCTTGCCCGCGCCCGCGCTGGGCGCGGCACTGGCGGCCCGGCTGGATCGCTGTACCCGGCTTCAACGGCTGGCGCCGGCACGCCTGGAGGCGCTCGAATATACCGGCGACGCCTGGCATGCGCGCCTGGCTACATCGAACGGTGCGCAGGATGTCCGCGCGGCCCTGCTGGTCGGCGCCGACGGCACCGATTCCTTCGTGCGCACAAGCCTGGGTATCGGCACCGACGACATCGACTACCGGCAGTCGCTTTTCGTCGCGACCGCCGCTCCGGCGCGCGCCCACGGGCTGCGTGCCTTCGAGCGCTTCACCGACGATGGCCCGGTGGCGATCCTGCCGTTGGCGCAGGGCCGGGTGGGCATCATCGTTACCGTGGGCGCCGCCGATGCCGACCGTATCCAGGGGCTGGCGGACGACGATTTCCTCGCCGAGGTGCAGCGCCGTTTTGGCTGGCGCCTGGGCAAGCTCACCCGTCCGGGGCCGCGCTTCCGTCACGACATTCGCCGCGTGGCCGCGTCCGGCATCGTGGGGCCGCGGGCCGTGCTGGTGGGTAACGCCGCGCAGACCATCCACCCGATCGGCGCGCAGGGCTTCAACCTGGGCCTGCGCGACGCGCTCACCTTGGCCGAACTGACATCACCGGCGGTGGATCCCGGCGACGCCGGGCTGCTGGCCGCCTATGCCGAACGCCGACAAGCCGATCGCGACGCCACCATGGCGATGAGCCACGGCCTGGCAAGCCTTGCCTGCCTGCCCGAACCCGCCCTGGGTCCACTGCGTTCGCTGATGATGCTGGCCATGGGCACACCGCCGCTGCGTGCGGCGATGACGGCCCGCGGCATGGGCCTGCGCGCAGGTGCGCCCATCGCGGTGCGCGAGGGTCACGCATGAACACGCGCCGCAGTTCATCGCTGCTGGACGTCGCGGTGGTCGGTGGCGGCATGGTGGGTGCCGCGGCAGCCCTGGCCCTGGCGCGGGAGGGCTTTCATGTAAGCCTGTTGGAGGCTCGGGATCCCGCACCCTGGAACCCGGATGCCGAGGTTGATTTGCGCGTGGTCGGCCTGGCCGAGTCGTCGGTTTCCTTGCTGGAGGAACTCGGTGCCTGGGATGCCATCCGTGCCGCTCGTGCCAGCGCCTACCGGCACATGCATGTGTGGGATGAAACCACCGGAAGCGCCATCGACTTCGACGCCAGCGATCGCGGGTGGAAGGCGCTGGGCTGGATCGTCGAGAACAACCTGGTGCAGCAGGAACTCTTCCAGCGCCTGGCCGGCGCGGGGGTGACGGTACGCTGCCCGGCTACCGTGTCCGCGTGGCACGCCGACGCCGAACGCTCCACACTCACGCTCGACGACGGCAGCACCATGCACGCCCGCGTGGTGGTGGCCGCCGATGGCGGTGCGTCCCCCCTTCGCGGCATGGCCGGCATCGACGCCCGGGGTCGCGACTACGGCCAGCGCGCGGTGGTGGCCCATGTGTCGCACGAACGTCCGCACCAGGCCACCGCCTGGCAACGTTTCCTGCGCGGCGGTCCACTGGCCTTGCTGCCGCTGGCCGATGGCCGCAGTTCCATCGTCTGGTCGCTGCCCGAGGCGGAGGCTGCAAGGATCCTTTCCTTAAGCGACGTCGATTTCATGCGTGAGCTTGGCGCGGCGAGCGATTTCCGCCTGGGGCCCATCCTTGCCACCAGCAAGCGCGCGGCCTTTCCGTTACGCATGCAACTGGCCGCGCGCTACCAGGCCGAGCGTTTCGTGCTGCTGGGCGACGCCGCCCATACCGTGCATCCACTGGCAGGACAAGGCGTGAACATCGGCTTGCGTGACGTTGCGGAACTGCGCGACACACTGCTCCAAGCGCGTGCGCGCGGTGCGGACATCGGCGCCACCCATGTGCTGCGCCGTTACGCCCGCCGTCGCCGCAGCGCCGACCAGATCGATGCCCTGTCCTTCGATGCGCTTGCACGGATCTATGCCGTGCAATGGCCACCCGTGGCCGCCGCGCGCGCACTGGGCGTGGCCACGCTCAACAGGGTCGCGCCATTGAAGAATCTGCTCATCGCCCACGCCAGTGGGCGATGAGCCATCCAAAGTCCACCAAGGGAGAAGCGTCCATGCGTATGAGGCTATGGTTGTTCGGAAGCATCGTGTTCGCCATCGCGGGCGTCGCGCAGGCGTCGATGGTCGCAAAGCCGGTGAGCTGGACGCAGGACGGCAAGACCTTCGACAGCGTGCTGGTGTACGACGATGCGGTGAAAACGCCGCGTCCGGGGTTGGTGATGGTGCCCAACTGGTACGGCGTGAACGACATGGCCATCGCCAAGGCCAAGATGATCGCCGGCAAGGATTACGTGATCCTGCTCACCGACATGTACGGCAAGGGTGTGCGTCCCACCAACGATGACGAAGCGGGCGCGGCGACCAAACCCTTCTACGCCGATCGCTCCTTGATGAAGAAGCACGTGACCAAGGCGCTTGAGGAACTCAAGGCCCAGGTGGGCAAGGCGCCGATCGACGGCTCGCGTCTGGCGGCCATCGGTTTCTGCTTCGGCGGCTCGGCCGTGCTCGACCTCGTGCGCAGTGGCGCGGACATCGCCTCGGTAGTGACCTTCCACGGCATCCTGTCCACCGACGATGCCAGCCAGGCGAAGAACATCAAGGCCAAGGTACTGGTGTTGAACGGTGCCGACGATGCCTACGTGCCGAACGACCAGAAGGCTGCCTTCGAGAAGGAAATGCGTGATGCCAAGGTCGACTGGACCTTAGTGGACTACGGCAACACCGTGCACTGCTTCACCGAGAAGGAAGCCGCCGGCAAGCCGGGCAATTGCCGCTACGACGAAGGCACGGCGACACGCGCCTATGCCCAGATGCACCAGTTCATCACGGCGGGCTTCAAGAAGTAAGTACGTTTAGCCGCCAGGAAAGCTGGCAGCAGGTGACGGGCGCGGATTAGCGCGCCTTGTCGCCTGCCACCGCGCGCAGCAGTTCGCCCTCGGTGTCCTGGCTTTGCTCCCAGTACATCACTCCGCCCAGGTGCATATTCCTGACGAAGGCCACCTTGGCCGCGATCGATTGGGGATCGTCGTAGGTGATGAAGCTGCGTGTGTCGGCGTTCCACAGATACGGTGCCTGGGCATCGGCATCCCAGTAGCGTTTGAAGCCGTTCCTGTCGATGTACCGGGCTTTCAGTTCCGGCCAGGGATGCTCCCCGCCGTACTTGCCGTAGCTTTGGTACACGCCATTGGCCACGGGCTTTACATCATTGAACTGACGGGCATAGAACGCCGCGCCGATGAACAGCTTCGAGGCGGGCACACCTGCCGCCAGGAATTGCGCCACGGCGCGGTCGCCGGTACGAGCGTCGGCCGGGGCCAGCACCGATGGATGCAGTCCGCTGTGGTGGCCGGTGGTCGGCGTGAGCGAATTGACGAAGTCGTACGTCATCAGGTTGAACCAGTCCAGGTAGCGGTTCGCCGCCGGGATGTCCACACCGTCGACGAAGGCGCCGTCGGCGACCGCGGCGCTTAAGCTGTGATGGCCGGGCAAGGCATCGAGCGCCTTGCGCGTGGCTGCCAACAGCAGCGGGAAGTTCACTCGGTCGGCCGGGCTGCTGGCGATGCCTGATTCCCCATGACCGGGATATTCCCAGTCGACGTCCAGGCCGTCGGCATGGTGCTCTGCCAGAAGGCGCGCGGCACTGCTGGCGAAGCGCTCCCTGCCTTCCTGCGAGGACGCCGCCTGCGAGAACCCGTCGGCTGTCCAGCCGCCGACGGAAATCACCACGCGAAGCGAAGGATTGGCCTGCTTCAGCGCCACCACCCGCGCCAACGAGGCAGCGGCATCCGGACGAAGCACCACAGCGTCGTGGTCGACGTGGGCGAAGGCGTAGATCAGGGTATCGATGCGCGAGGCGTCGATGCGATCGGTGTGTTCGGTGTTGCTGATGTAACCGACCACGCGGTAGCCGCGCGTGGGTGCCGCGCATCCGGCCAGCGCGATGCAGGCCAACAGGCCCAGGCTGGTGAAGAA
>NZ_DASYDG010000041.1:0-91439 GCF_036499745.1 Pinirhizobacter sp. | reverse complement strand
TCCGGCCCCGCTGCCCGCGGACGCCCCCTGGATTGTGATGAAGTTCGGCGGCACCAGTGTCGCTACCGCCCCCCGCTGGCGGAATATCCTGGAACTGGCCGCCAGCCGCCGCGCCGAAGGCGCCCGCGTGCTGATCGTGGTTTCGGCGCTGTCGGGGGTGACCGATACGCTCAAACATATCGCCTCGCAAAGTGATGCCATCGATCGCTCGGCGCAGGCCAGGACCATGCGCGAACGCCACCACGCGTTGTGCGAGGACATGCGGCTGGATGTGCCGGCGAACCTGCACGCACGGCTGGACGACCTGGCGACGCTGGCGGCCGAGGGCTACGCCGAGCTCGGCGAGTTGCCATGGTCTGCCCAGGTGCAGGCGCACGGCGAGCTGTTGTCCAGCACCCTGGGCTCGGCCTTCCTTACCGCGCAGGGCCTGCCCACCACGTGGCTCGATGCGCGCGAGTGCCTGCATGCGGTGGCGCTGCCCAACCAGAACGAGCGCACGCGCGTGCTTTCGGCGATGGTGGAAGCCCGCCACGACCGCACCCTGTGCGCGCGCCTGGCGGAGCTTGGCGAGGTGTTCATCACCCAGGGCTTCATTGCCCGCGACGAGGAAGGCCGCACGGTACTCCTTGGCCGGGGAGGGTCCGATACCTCCGCTGCCTATTTCGGTGCGCTGCTGCATGCCGCACGGGTGGAGATCTGGACCGACGTCGCCGGCATGTTCAGCGCCAACCCGCGCCAGGTGGCCGGTGCGCGCCTGTTGCAGAAGCTCGATTACGAGGAAGCCCAGGAAATCGCCTCCACCGGCGCCAAGGTGTTGCACCCGCGCTGCCTGTCGCCATTGCGCGAGCCGCGCGTGCCGTTGCTGATCAAGGACACCAACCGCCCTGAACTCGAAGGCACCGTGATCGGTCCGGAAGTGCGCGAACAGGCGCCCAGCATCAAGGCGATCAGTGCGCGCAAGAACATCACCCTGGTGGCGATGGAATCGGTGGGCATGTGGCAGCAGGTAGGCTTCCTTGCCGATGTATTTGCCAATTTCAAGAAGCACGGGCTGTCGGTGGATCTGATCAGTTCGGCCGAGACCAACGTCACGGTATCGCTGGACCCCACCGAAAACCTGCTCGATTCCGACGCCGTGGCCGCGCTTGCGGCCGACCTTGCCAAGGTCTGCCGCGTGAAGGTGATCGCGCCGTGCGCCGCCATCACGCTGGTGGGCCGCGGCATGCGTTCGATGCTGCATAAGCTCTCAGCGGTGCTTGCCGAGTTCGGGCAGCTGCGCGTGCATTTGATTTCGCAGTCGTCGAACAACCTCAACATCACCTTCGTGGTCGATGAAGACGTCGTCGACGACATCCTGCCGCGCCTGCACGACATGCTGATCGGCGCCGGTGCGCTGCGCACCGATGACAGCCTGCTGTTCGGCCCGGCCTGGCAAACGCTGTACGGGTCGGTGGCCGAAGTAAAGCCAACGCGCCCCTGGTGGCGCGACGAGCGCGACACCCTGCTCAAGCTCGCCGCCGAGCGCTCGCCGCGCTACGTGTACCACCTGCCCACCGTGCGCGGGCAGGCGCGCAAGCTGCATGCGCTGGCAAGCGTTGACCGCCTGCACTATGCGGTAAAGGCCAACACGCATCCTTCCATCCTCAAGGCTTTGGCCGAGGAAGGCTTCGCCCTTGAATGCGTGTCGCCCGGCGAGCTTGCGGTGGTGATGGCCTCGGTGCCCGAATCCACGCCCGTTCTCTATACGCCGAATTTCGCCTCGCGGGCGGACTTCGCGGCAGGGCTGGCAACGCGGGCCACGATCACCATCGACGCGGTGTTTCCGCTTGAGCACTACGCGGACATGTTCACTGGCCGCGAATTGATGCTGCGCATCGACCTTGGGCGCGGCCTGGGCCATCACGAGAAGGTCAAGACTGGCGGTATCGGCAGCAAGTTCGGCATTCCCATCGAGCAGCTCGATGGCGCGCTGCGCATGGCCAGCGAGGCCGGCGCGCGGGTGATCGGCCTGCACGCGCACCTGGGCTCGGGCATCCTGGATGCCGCGCACTGGGGCGAGGTGTACGCGCAGCTGGCAGCACTGGCCGAGCGCATAGGCAGCATCACCGTGCTCAACATCGGCGGCGGCCTGGGCGTGCCCTCCCATCCGGGTGAGCCGTCGCTGGACATCGACGCGCTGGCGCAGGTGCTGGCGCAGGTACGCACTTCCTATCCGCAGTTCTCGCTGTGGATGGAGCCTGGCCGCTATCTGGTGGCCGACGCTGGCGTGTTGCTGGCCCGGGTGAACCAGGACAAGGGCAAGGGCACGGTGCGCTACCTTGGCGTGGACACCGGCATGAACAGTTTGATCCGTCCGGCGCTGTACGATGCCTGGCATGACATCGTCAACCTCACGCGCCTGGAGGAACCGGCCACGGCGATGTACCAGATCGTCGGCCCGATCTGCGAATCAGGTGACATCCTTGGCGAAGACCGCCGCCTGCCCGAATCGATCGAGGGCGATGTGATCCTGGTCGCCCAGACCGGCGCCTATGGTGCGGTAATGAGCTCCCGTTACAACCTGCGCGACGACGCCGACGAAGTGGTGCTGCCATGAGCCTGGACCCGCGCGCGGCGCAGAGCTTTCATTTTGTCCGCCATGACTACGTCGATGGCGTTGCCGAACTCGTCTACCGCTTCGATGACGGCGAGGAACTGATCGAGCGCGTGCGTTTTCCCGATGCGCCCGCGGTGCCGGCCGAATGCGCAGGCGCACTGGCAGCGGTACTGCGCCTGCTGCACCTGATGGCTGGCGTCAGCTACTACAAGGCTGCGGTACCCGAGACGATCGTCGTGCACGGTGAGCAGCCCGACGACGCCACAGCGGATCTTCTCGATGCGTTATACCTGCACGGCCTGGCGGAGTTTGCCTATCGCAACGGGCTGGACCTGCGTGGTCGCGTGCGTTTTCCCCGTGGTGGGAATCCGCCGCCGGCGGGTGTGCTGGACCTCCCCCGCCGCGCGCTGCTTCCCATCGGTGGTGGCAAGGATTCGGTAGTGGTGGTCGAGGCGGTGAAATCCATCGGCGCCGAGGCTACCGCCACCTGGGTAGGTAATTCGCCATTGATCGCCGCCTGTGCCGCGCGCACCGGCCTGCCGACGTTGAACATCGGCAGGGAATTGAGCCCCGGCCTGTTCGAGCTCAATCGCCTTGGCGCCTGGAACGGGCACATCCCGGTAACGGCTGTGAATTCGGCCATCCTCGCCATGGCGGCGGTGATCTACGGCTATAGCGCCGTGGTATTCGCCAATGAGCGTTCCGCCTCGGTCGCCACGCTCGAATACGAAGGCCAGGAAGTGAACCACCAGTGGAGCAAGGGCTTCATGTTCGAGCAGGCATTGCAGGGTTACCTGCACAGCCACGTGGCCCAGGACCTGGACTATTGCTCGCTGCTCCGCCCGCATTCGGAACTGGCCGTCACCCGTGCCTTTGCAAGGTTGGGCGCGCCGTATTTCGACGTGTTCTCCAGCTGCAACCGCAACTTCCGCATCCTGGGCCCCAAGCCTGCGGATCGTTGGTGCGGCCAGTGCCCGAAGTGCCATTTCGTGTTCCTGGCACTGGCGCCCTTCATGCCCAAGCCGCGGCTGCTCACCATCTTCGGCCGCAACCTGCTCGATGACGAATCCCAAGCGGCAGGGTTCGATGCGTTGCTGGAATTCCACGACCACAAACCGTTCGAGTGCGTGGGTGAGGGTGCCGAGGCACGCGCGGCGATGTATGCCCTGTCGCAACGCGCCGAATGGAAGGAGGACGCGCTGGTGGCGCGTTTCCGCCGCGAGATCCTGCCGCAGCTGAACGTCTCGGAGCTGGCCCTGGAGCCATGGCTGCAGCCAGCCTCCGCGCACCTGGTGCCGGCTTGGCTGCATGGGGCATTGGATGCACTGGACTAAGCTAGAAGGACGGCGCATCGCGGCCTGGGGCTTCGGCCGCGAGGGCCGCGCCACGCTTGCGTGGTTGCGCAAGCGCCTGCCCGATGCGCCGCTGGCGCTGTTCTGCCTGCCATCGGAAGAAGATGAAGCGCGCGCTTTCGGGCAAACACTTCGATCGCTCGACGTCCGCACGGCCGTGCCCGATGACGGCCTGCTGGCCGCCTTCGACATCGTGGTGAAGTCGCCCGGGATTTCCGCCTACCGCAGTGAAATCCTCGCCGCCAGGAAAAGGGGTACAGCCTTTACCTCGGGCACTGCCTTGTGGTTTGCCGCGCACCCGCGGGCACGGACTATCGCCGTGACGGGCACCAAGGGCAAGAGCACCACCACCGCGATGATCGCGCACCTGTCGCGCTCGCTGGGCGTGCGCACTGCGCTTGCAGGGAATATCGGCCTGCCGCTGCTGGAGCTCGATGGCCAGGAAGCGGATGTGTGGGCGATCGAACTTTCGAGCTTCCAGACCGCTGAAGCGGCGAACGTGGACCTGGGCGTGGTCACCAGCCTGTACGAGGAACACCTGGACTGGCACGGCAGCGTCGAGCAATACGTGCAGGACAAACTGCGCCTTGCCGATGCCTCGAAAGCGCTGCTCATCAATGGCCAGCAAGGCACGTTGATCGAGCGAACTCATGGCCATCCCGGCCGCTTCTTCTTCGGTCGTCCTGATGGCTGGCATGTGGAAGACGGCTGGATCCACCGCGGCAGTGACCGCGTGGTGCAGGCATCGATCATCCCGGCGCCGGGCGCGCACAACGCGCTGAACGCCTGCGCCGCCCTCGCCGCGATCGAACACATGGGCCTGGACGCCGTGGGCGCCGCACCAGCACTGGCTTCGTTCCATGCACTTCCCCACCGGCTGCAGCCCCTGGGCGAACGCGATGGCATCACTTACATCAACGACTCCATCAGCACCACGCCGATGGCGACGCTGGCGGCCCTTGAAACCCTTCAGGGCAAGCCGGTTGCGGTGATCGTTGGCGGCCATGATCGTGGACTGGACTGGCATGGTTTTGTTGATGCCGTGAAGGACAGCCCGCCTGCGGCGATTGTCTGCCAGGGCAAGAACGGGCCGCGTATCCACCAGTTGCTGGAAGAGGCACGCATCTCCAACGTCACACTACATCCAGACCTGGCATCGGCGTTCGAGTACGCGCGACTGGTGATCGGGAAGAGCGGGACGGTCCTTCTGTCGCCGGGCGCGCCAAGTTTTGACCAGTTCAAGGACTACGCGGACCGCGGGCGAGCATTTGCCTCCATGGCCGGACTGGAACTGGAGGCAGGCGGCATCATGGGACTGGGCATCCTATAGATGCACGCCAGGCCAGGGAGTAAACCTGCTGCCTGATACATGGTGCTTCTTCGCAAGTTTTCGTCGCCCCTGGCATGGATAATCGGCTTGGCGCAAATCGGAAGCGACCATGCCATTCGAGAACAAGTACATCGGAAGCAGCTTCGACGATTTCCTCGCCGAGTGCGGAATCCTCGCGGAAGTCACTGCCACCGCAACGAAACGCGTCATGGTCTGGCAAATCGAAGAGGCCATGAAGGCTCAGGATCTGACCAGAACCGCGCTCGCGGCGAAGATGGGAACCAGCGAGGCGACGTTGAACGACTTGCTCGACGCCCGGGATAGCGACATGACGCTAACAACGCTTGCCAAGGCTGCAGCTGCTCTCGGTAAGACACTCCGGGTTCAGTTCATCTAGACCCGACTGACGTTACGAGGGCAGGGGGCATGGGCTACGCCTGGCGGAGTGAATGGATTCCCTCTTCACGCCCCCGCACCCTATTATGCGCGGAACCTCCCTCGACCGGACCCTCCGCCCATGCAGCAGCCGCGCCGCGTGTTTTCCATGATCCGGGAATTCCACCTGGCCGACTGGTTCACGCTGGGCAATGCCGTAAGCGGGGTGAGTGCGCTGTTTTCGGTGATGAGCTACCTGCAATACGGCGAGCGCTGGCACCTGTACCTGGCCTGCGGCCTGGTGGCGCTGGCGCTCATCTTCGACGTGCTCGATGGCCGGGTGGCGCGGTGGCGCCAGAAGAGCTCGGCCATGGGCCGTGAGCTTGATTCGCTCGCCGACGTGATCTCCTTCGGCGTGGTGCCGGCGGTGATCGGCTACGGCTGCGGCATGCAGGGCTCGCTCGACCGCGTGGTGCTGGCGTTCTTCGTCGCCTGCGGCGTGTCGCGCCTGGCGCGCTATAACGTTACCGCGGAAGCGAATTCGCAGGACGGCAAGGTGAAGTTCTTCGAGGGCACGCCGATCCCGACATCACTGGTGCTGGTGGCCGTGCTTGCGTGGGCGGCGTGGGCCGGCGCCCTGGGCGATGCCCTGTGGTTCGGCGCGGTGGCCTTCGGGCCTTTCGAACTGCACCCGCTGGTGCTGATGTTCGCGGTATCCGGATCCTTCATGATCTCAAGAATCCGGATACCCAAGCTCTAGACAGTTACGCCGCCAGCGCGGTCTCGATGGCCTTGGTCAGCTTCGGATCATCCGGGGTGACATCCGGATCGAAGCGGCCCACCACGTTGCCCTTGCGGTCGACCAGGAATTTTTCGAAGTTCCAGGTGATGTCCGTCTTGCCGGGCGGCAGCAGGTTCTTCTCACCCAGCTTTTCCCTCAACTGGCCGCCATCCTTGGGCGTGGCTTCGGGGCCTGCCTTGATCAGCGAGGCATACAGCGGGTGGCGCTCGGGCCCGTTGGCGTGCACTTTTCCGAACATCGGGAATTGCACGTTGAAGTTGGTTTCGCAGAAGGCCTTGATCTCAGCTTCCGTGCCCGGCTCCTGGCCCAGGAAATCGTTGCTGGGGAAGCCCAGCACCACCAGGCCCTGGTCGCGGTACTTCTCGTACACCGATTCGAGCCCTTCGTACTGCGGGGTCAGGCCGCACTTGGAGGCGACGTTGACGATCAGCAGCACTTTGCCCTCCAGGGGCTTGAGGGTGGTCTGCTTGCCATCGATGTCGTCGACGGCGATGTCGTATAGGGGCGATGCCATGGTTATTTCTCCAGTCGGTAATTGAAGCTGGCGCGGGAGAACTCGGTAGCGTTCTGTGCCTCGAAGTTCCAGCGCCGGCTGAACAGGTAGCGCAAGGTGATCACCTGGCCTGGCTCAAACAGGCCCACGCCATAGCTTAAGTAAAGTCGCGGCGAAAGATATTTGCCTACCGTGAAGGCGCTGCTGCCATTGAGCGCGTCGCTGTTCTGCACGCCGATGTCGTCCACGCCGATGCGGCTGCCGATCTTCTTGGCTAATAGGTCGCCCGCGGCCGACCCCAGCGCCTGGGCCGCGCCGCCGACGAGGTTGCCCTCGCCACCCTTCACCTGGCTCAGGGGCTTGCCGGTAATCAGGTAGGAAAGTGCGTCGGACTGCTCCATTACCGGCTCGGAGAACACCGTAAGCACAGGCCGGCGCGCGGTACCGGACACATACAGGCCCACTTTTTGGCCGTCATCGACGGTGGAGTTGGGGTTGATCTTGCGCGAGGCCCGGATGTTCAGCCCGGGGTTGTCGATGGGCGTGGACGCGAACAGCAGCTGGCCGTGCTCGATGTTGAGGTTCTGGCCGTAGGCGCGGTATACGCCGTCCACCCGGATCTGCCCCTGGCCGCTGGTGACGCGGCCCGGCCGCTCGCGCACGGCGAGCACACCGGAAACCCTGCCGTCCATGCCGAAACCCACCAGATGGGTCTTCTGGCCGAGGTCCACCGAGATGTCGGCGCTGATGGGCGTGGCAGCTTCTTCCTGCTGCTGGTTCTTTTCGTCCACCACCACGACGTCGGGCGAGGCCTTGGTGGCGCCGGCGCCGGGAAGGCGGGACACGTCGACGTCGGCCAGATCCAGCGTGACCTTGCCGTTGACGTTGATGCCTTCCTTGCCTTGCTTGATGGTGAGCGCCGGCGAGATCACGACCTGCGCGGCGGGAATATCCATCGCGGTGAACTGGCTGCCGGTGATTGCAAGCGTGGTTCCCGTACCTGTGCCGATACCCGCGGAGCCTGCGATGGTGAGTTGGCCCTTGCCTGAGTGCACGCCGCCGTCGATTTGAAAAACCTGCGCGTCGGTGGTGGACAGGGTCAGCCGACCTTGTGAAAGCTTCAGGCCCGCGGACGGCACCTCACCGGAGAAATCTTCCAGCGCTGCCTGGCCGGTGACCGCGGGTTTGGCCACGGTGCCGCCGAGCTGGAAATTCCCGTGCAACCGGCCCTTGGCGTCGGCAAGCTCGGAGGTGAAGAGCTCGATCACGCCAAGGTCGGTGAGGTCGATGCCCAGCTGTCCCGACAGCGCCTGCTGCGCGCCGCTGACCGTGACGTTGCCTTGTAGCTTGCCGCCCTTGTCGAGGGTGGCGGCGAGCACCAGGTGTTGCGTTGCCGGCGAAAGCTGCGCGGAAGCCGTGAGGCCGTCGTAGGTCACCAGGGGCTGGTCGGGGTGATCGCTATAGGCCACCGAACCATGCGGTGAGCGAATGTCGGCCTGTCCGCTCAAGGCACCGGCGGCGCTGCGCTTGATGGCGCCATCGCCTTCGAGCATGCCCTCGGCGCGGATCGGCATGTTGGCATTGCCCGCCAGGCTCATCAGCAGCGCCAGCGGCACCTGGCGAAGCTTGTAGCTCGCATCGAGGTTGCCGGGTTTGTCCTGTTTGGCAGCGACACACAGCGAAGGGTCGCCTGCGGTAAGGCAGGCTTCGCCAAGGCTTGCCGCGCCATCGTTCCAGTCCAGTGCCGCCGGATGCGCCAGGCGCCAGCGCGGCATGCCGGCGAAATCAAGATCCAGCGTGGCAAGGCTGCCGCTCCAGTGTTTACCCTGCAGCGAACCATTCAACGCCACTTCGGTGGAAAGCGGCTGTCCGCGCGCCACCACGTGAAGATCGTGACGCTGCGCGTTGCCACCGGCGTCCACGCGCACGCTGTCGAAAGTCAGCCCGGAAGCAGATACGCCGCTGGCCACCACGTTGAGCTTGCCACCGGGCGTGGTGACATCCGGCACGTGGGCTTCCACCATCAACCGCTGGATTTTCTGCCCCTCGACCACCACGGCCTGGCCATTGAGCGTGCCGTCGACACTCAACTTCGGCCACAGCCCCTTGACGTTGAAGCGGCCATCGATCTTGCCGCCGGCGTTGGGCAGCCAGTCGCCGAGCGAGGCGATGGCCAGTCGCACATCGGCATCGTTGGACGCGTCGCCACGAGCATCGATGCCGACGGTGCTGTTGCCGGAGTTCAGCTGCAGCTTGCCGTTGACCACGCGGTTGGGCTTGAGGGTCAGTTCGCCGCTGCCGCCCACTTCGCGTTTGCGCACGGTGCCGACGAGTTTGCGAAGGTCAAGCGTGCCGTGCGGTCCGGCCTTGGCCAACACGCCTTCCGTGCCCAGGTCGAAGTCGAGTGAGCCGTCATATCCCGCGGCCAGCTGGCCGGGGTCGAAATCATCCGCCTTCGCCTCGAGCTTCCAGGCCAGTTCCGGTTGCAGGGTAAGCGTGCCGGTGGCGTCGAGTTTGCCCTTTGCTTGCATCACAGTGAGCGTATTGAGCGCGATGCGCTGGGGCGTGCCATCGATGTTGAGCGCCAGCTTGGCAAGCTTCCCGGGCGGACCGACATCAACCGCGCCTTCCACGTGGAAGGCATCGGCGCTGCCGCGCGCGGTGACCTTGCCCTGCGAGGCCAGTTCCTGGCCGGCGAGATCGGCCGGTAGCAGAAGATCGGTCCAGGCCAGGGCGAGGTTGGCGGACACCGGGGTGGCAGCAAGGTCCACCGTGCCCGATGCCTGCAACGCGCCCTTGAAGCGGTCGGTGGCGAGGTTCAATTGCTCGAGGGTGAGCGTTTTGTAGTTCTTGTCAAAGTGCGCGCGCAGCGGTGTAAGGCGCAGGTGGTATTCATTGACATCGGCATCGCCGGTGAGGTTTGCACCGTAACGATTGCCGCTGCCTTGCACGTGCAAGCCAAGCGCGGTGAGTGAACTTTCCCCGAGCAGCGGTTTGGGATCGAACCGTGGTGCATCGATCTTCGCCGTCCAGGCATAGTCGCCGGATTGCACCAGATCCATATCCACCTGGGCCAAGGTCGGCTCGGTAACACTGATGGCAAGCTTCGCCTTCGCGCCATCGCTGTGCGCCACTACCTTGCCGGCATAACGCGTATCGCCCACCTGCCAGGACACCTGCGCCTGGCCATCACCGCGGTATCCCTTGCCAACGGCAAGGGTGCCGGCAAGGTCGGCCTGGCCCTCGGGCGCGCGAAGGGCGAGCTGGTGTACTTCGATGCCTTTCTTCGTCCACGAGGCAGCGAGGTCGAGCGTGTTGGAAGCGAAGAGCGCCTTGCCGTCCTGGGAGATGGTGACCTTGCCCACATGGGCCTGATCCAAGCGCATCACGACGGGCGGTTCAAGCGAAAACGGCGTTGAAGGTTCGTTATCCGGTTGCGGTGCAGGCAACGATACCGATACGTCTTCCACATCGAGCCGGCGCACGTGCACGGTGCGGCCGAGCAGGGCGCGGAAGGCGTAGTCAACTTCAATGCTGCCCACCGTAGCCCGCGTGCCCTTGCCGTCGTCGTAGCGGACGTTGGTTAATGTCAGCGGACCGATAAGACGGCCATCGGCGTGGCCCACCTGCAAGGCGCCGGCGGTGAAGCCCTGCGCCCGCGCCAGCGCGAAGGAAAGCCCGGACGCGGTACCCAGCAGCCACCAGGCGAAAGCAACCACCAGCACCAGCAGGAAGGCCAGCGTGTACAAGGTGAAGCGCCACCAGCGGCGGCGTGGCACGGGAGCGCGGGTCGCGGTATCGGTCATAGGTCGGGCCCGATCACCACGTGCAGCTGGATGCCATGCTCGCGGTCGTTATGGATGGGCGTGCCCACGTCCACGCGGATCATGCCTACCGGCGAAAGCCATCGCACACCCAGGCCCGCGCCGATCGCCGGGCGGATGTCGGTGCCGGAGAACGCATTGCCGGCGTCGACGAAGGCTGCCATGCCCCAATTCCTGGTGAAGTAATGTTCCACTTCGTTGCTGGCCACCAAAAGGTTCTTGCCGCCGATGACGCGGTCGAAATCGTTGCGCGGCCCCAGGGCCTGGAAGCCGTAGCCGCGCACGGAACGATCGCCGCCGGCGAAGAAGCGCAGTTGCGGAGGCAGGTCGCTGAAGTCGCTGGTGGTGGTATACCCGGCCGTGCCGCGGAGGATCCAGCGGTTGTTGCCGGCGAAACTGCGGATCCATTTTCCATCGGCCAGGAACTGCGTGAAGCTGGTACTGGAAAGCACGGTTCCCACGGTGCTGCGCGCAGTGAGCGTGACCGACCAGCCGCGTCGCACGAAGATGGGGTTGTCGCCGGATTTTCGCGACAACGAGATTTCCGGATACAGCAAGGTGCTGCGGCCGTGCTCGATGCCGATGGTGTTGTCCGTCTCGCCACCCTTCTTGCCGACGGTGAAGGTGCCGGTGAGCGCGTGCAGGCCGATCACCCGCGTCCAGCCGTGCCAGAGCTTGGTTTCGTTGGCTACCAGCTCCAGCGTGTGTGCAGTGGAGGTGGTGGTATCGGCATCGCGGAAGGTGGCGCCGTAATTGAAGCTGCGCTGGTCGGGGCCGGGCATCGGGACGGTGTAGAGGGAAGTGAGTGTTTTCAACCGCTGCGCCACCACGACCTCATTCTTCCATTTGTGGCCACGATCATTCACCCAGCGCTTCTCGATGCCGCCGCGAAGCCCGAAGCCGGTATCGGTGCCGATGAAGGGGCCGCCGGTATAGATGGTGCGCAGCGCCGGCGCCAGTTCCACGTTCACATTGACCACGCCGTTCTTCGCGTTGTCGATATCGGGCATCACGTTTACCACGGAGAAATAATCCGCGCCGTTCAGTGCCTGCTGCAACTGCAGAAGTTGATCCTGCGAGAAGTAGTCGCCTTCGTGGAAGGGCAGGTAGCGGTCGAGGAAACCATCGCGGAACTGCGAGCCCTTGAAGGCGATGTGGCCGATGCGATAGCGCTGGCCGACGTCCCAGGCGAGGGTTACTACCGCCTGGTGCTCGGCACGGGTAATTTCCACCGTGTGTTTGGTGTTCCGGGCATCAAGGTAGCCACTGGCGGTAAGCATGGCGCCAACGCGATCGCGGGCGCCTTCATACACGCCATCGTCCATCACCTGGCCCTTGAGGTTTTTTACCCCCGTCACGGCGCCGCGGATGCGTGGCAGCCTGGCCACGGTCTCGTCAATGCTTATATTCACCCCGGTGATTTTTACCGGGGTATTTGCTTTCACATGCAGGGTGACGAGCCAGTTGTTGCCTTGTTGCACGATGTCGCCCGTGACGTCCGCCTCGTAATAACCGTAGGGTTTTAATCCTTCGCGGACCTGGTCGGGGGCCTGTTCATACAAGCGTCGCACCTGGGCGGCGGTGACGTCGCGATTGGCGTACTGGCTTAACGCCACGGAGTTGACCACGGCGGGCTTGAGCGTGTCATCAACGCCGTCCACCACCAGCTTCACGGCCGCATGGGCCCAGGTGGGCAACAGCAGCAGCGCAGCGGCGAGGCATAAAGGGCAGATCGTGCGGCGCATGATGCTAGGTCTTCTCTCCTTAGCGCCGACCTGGGGCGGGCATCGTTAACGGTAACGCGCGTGCCTGCCTTATTCCATGCAAGAAATCTCAGCCTGCGGTATCACCGGCCTTATGCGCGATCCACGCGCCGACAGTGGCAGAAAGATACGGGATGGCAGATGCAGCCAGGATGAACATCCACAGGATGCTCTCAAAGTATGCCGTGCCGAAGGCCTTGGCCATGCCGGCCACGGCCAGGGCAAGACCCAGCACCATCAGCATTTCCTCGCGCACGGGAGTGAACGCGGCAAAACTGGATTCACCCAGGCGGCGGCTCTTTGCGGTGACGATGAATGCCGTCTTCTTGCGCGTCAGCCCGTGGATGATGCCGCGGGCAATGGCATGGGAAAGACTCATGCTGGCCAGCGATGCCATCAGGGTGTCGCGCCAGCCGCAAGGCACGCGCGCGCGGTAAAGCGTGAAGCCGAAAACCATCTTGGCGAAGAAAAAGCCGATTACCGGGATCAGGAACAACTGCATCGGCAGGTTGAAGTACTGCGGGAAGGCGACCATGCCCGCGGTCCAGAAAATGGCCATCAGGGTGAATACCAGGTGCAGCGCATCGGCGAACCAGCTGAACCACCCGGTAAGGAAATGGAAACGCTGGCCGGCCGACAACGGGCCGCGACGGGTCATCCAGTGCCAGCGCCCTTTCAGGATCTGCATGGCGCCGAACGCCCAGCGGTAGCGCTGGCTCTTATAGGCCTTGAAGTCGGCGGGGGTAAGGCCCTTGCCCATCAGTTCGTCGACATACACCAGCTCGTAGCCGGCGTGCATCAACCGCAGGCCGAGCTCGGCGTCTTCGCAGATCGTCCACTCCGACCAGCCGCCGGTGCCTTCCAGTGCCGAACGCCGCACCATGGTCATGGTGCCGTGCTGGATGATGGCGTTGCGCTCGTTGCGGTGGTGCATGCCGATGCGGAAGAAGCCGTCGTATTCCCAGGCCGTCATGCGGCGGAAGGCATTGTTCTCGAACTCGCGGTGGGCCTGCGGGCACTGCACCACGGCCACTTTCGGATCGTGGAAGTAGCCGGTAAGGCTGGACAGCCAATCCTTTCGAACCGCGTAATCGGCGTCGATCACGGCCACCACATCCGCGCGCGGGTCGGTTTCGGTCAGGCCGAAGTTCAGCGCGCCGGCCTTGTAGCCAGGCCACGGTTCCAGATGGAAGAAGCGGAACCGCTCCCCGAGTTTCTCGCAATATTCCTGTACCGGCTTCCAGACATCCGGGTTCTTGGTGTTGTTGTCGATCACCAGTACTTCGAAGTTGGCGTAATCAAGCTCCGCCAGGGAATCGAGGGTGAGCATCACCATCTCGGGCGGCTCGTTGTAGCAGGCCAGGTGGATGGAGACAAAGGGCTGCCGTTCGGGTGGATCGGGCGTGAGCATGCCGGCCTCGCGCAGCCACTTGCGCCGCCAGAGCACCTCGGTGAATTCGAAGCCGTTGATCAGCAGGATCGCCAGAATCGCTACCTGCGCCGGGAACAGCAGCACCAGCATCGACCAGTCGAAGGGGCTTAAGTAGAAGTTGAAGGGCAGGGTGGCCGACCAGACGATCAGGCCGCAGGACATCTGCATCAGCATCAGGAAGAACAGCCGGCCCATCAGCTTGAAGCGCGCAAAGCGGCGGGCGAACGCCACCATCGGGATGAATGCCAGCAAGGACGACGCCAGCGCCTTCCACGGCCACGAAGTGTCTTCGGTGATCGGTCCGGTAAAGGGGAATTTCTGCTGTCGGTCGGCGTTGAACAAGCCCCAGTACGCGCCGGTGCGGCCTTCGCCGAGGTTTTCCTTCCACGGCTGGTCGAAGGCTTCCAGGATGTAGTAATCAATGTGGCGGGCCTGGGCAGCGTTCATCCACTCGCGCAGGAAGATCGCCTGGTTGGACACGCTGGGCTTGGCATACTTGAAGCGATCGCCGTTGGACGGCCAACCGATCTCGCCCACCACGATGGGCTTGTCTGGGTAAAGCCGCTTCAACTCGTTGTAGCGGTCGAGACTGTCCTTCAGCGCCAGCCCGCGGTCGATCGGCTGGCCTTCCCAGAACGGGAAGAGATGCACCGTGATGAAGTCCACGTGCTTGACCAGTTCCGGGTAGCGTTCCCAGATGTGCCAGGGCTCAGCGGTGGACACCGGCTGGTGCAGTGCGGCCCGGGCCCGGTCGAGGTAAGCCATCAATTGTTCGGGCTTCAGTTCGCTCGTCAGCAACGATTCGTTGCCCACGATGGCGCGGGTGATGGTTTTGGGGTAACGCTGGGCTTGTGCGATCAGCGCGGCAAGCTCGCGCTCGTTGTTGTTGAGCCGGCGATCAAGCAGCGCACCGGCCATCACGTCCACGCCGTCGGCCTGGGCCAGGCGGAACACCTGGGGATTCTCCAGCATCGAATAGGTGCGGATGCGCGGTGAGTACTTCTTCACCAGCTTGAGGTCCGCGTCGATCTGGGCGTCGGTGGAGACATCCCCGCGCATGGGATTCTGGTAGCGCTGGTAGGCGGTGAAGCCGAAGCCGCTGATCTGACCGTGCCAGTCTTCCGGGCCGTGCGGCATGTTGCCCACGAACCAGAGGCCGAAGTTCACTCCGGCGACCAGGAGGGCCAGGAAGAGTGCCACTACCAGGGAAGGGCGTCGTTCGGTCGGTGCAGGTGCGCTCAAAACATTCCCCGGACCGTCTGGCCCCCAGATAGGCGTGAATAATCGTGTGAGCTTAACCAAGCCCGCCGGATGGCTCAACGCATGGGGTGCCGGCCAGTCAGCGGAGCCTTAAGTGTGACATCTTCGGGCTTGGCGGCGGCGTGCACGTTGCGTCCGCTAGACTTTGCACAATTTTTACCAGGAGTCGGGCATGCGTCGCCTTGTCTTTCGGTTCCTCGTGGCTGCCTTCGTGCTGCTCACCCTGAGCCGGCTGGGGTTGTCCCTCTGGCAGTTCCAGCGCGTCCACGACGCCGGCGGCCTGTGGCCGGTGATGTTCGGCGGCCTGCGCATCGATCTGAGCTTCCTGGCCATGATCGTGGCCATTCCGGCGGTGCTGTCGCCCTGGCTGGGCCACCGGCCCTGGCCCACCCGCATCACCGCGTGGTGGTTGCGACTGGCCTGGCTGCTGCTGGTGCTTCTTGAAGTGGCCACCCCGCAATTCATCGTCGAGTACGACACCCGGCCCAACCGCCTGTTCGTGGAATACCTGGTGAACCCGGTGGAAGTGGGGTCGATGCTGTGGCACGGCTACAAGATGGTGGTGGCCTGCTCGTTGCTGGTGCTGATCCTGCTGGGCTGGTTTGGCTTCGGCCTGCTGGCCACGCGACCGGCGGACCGCCCCTTGAGATGGGTGACGCGTCCGATCGCCTGCCTTTTGATTTTCGCCGTCTGTTTCCTTGCCGCCCGCGGCACCCTGGAGCATCGGCCGATCAACGAGGCCACGGTGGCCTTCAGCAGCGACAGCATGGTCAATACGCTGCCGCTGAGTTCCCTGTACAACGTGGCCAACGCCATCGAGGCCCTGCGTAGCGAGCGGTCGTCGGCAGAGCTCTACCCGCACATGGCCGTCGATGCCATGAACAACGAGTTCCGCCGAAGCATCGGGCTCGACGGGCCGCCACTGGATCCGCGCTACCCAACCCTGCACCAACAGGTGGCAAGGCGGCCACGGGCCCACCCGTTGAACCTGGTGATCATCATGCAGGAGAGCCTGGGTGCGCAGTTCGTCGGCAGCCTGGGCGGCCGCGACCTCACGCCGCATCTTGATGAGCTGGGCAGCCAGGGCTGGATGTTCGACCGCGCCTATGCCACCGGCACGCGCTCGGTACGGGGCCTGGAGGCGATCACCACCGGCTTCCTGCCCACCCCGGCCGAGGCCGTACTCAAGCAGCCCCGGTCGCAGCGCGATTTCTTCACCATCGCTGCATTGCTGGGCCAGCAGGGTTACCACTCGCGCTTCATCTACGGCGGCGAGGCCCATTTCGACAATATGCGCGGGTTCTTCTTAGGCAACGGCTTCAACGAAGTGGTGGACCGCGCCTCGTTCACCAACCCGGTGTTCGTCGGTTCGTGGGGTGCGTCCGATGAAGACATGTTCAACGAACTGCACAAGCGGCTGATGGCCGATGGCGACCACCGGAACTTCACCCTGGCCTTCAGCGTGTCCAACCACACGCCTTGGCAGTATCCGGCTGGCCGCATCACCCCGGTGGGTGACCCGGCCAGCGTGGACAACACGGTGCGTTACGCCGACTACGCCATCGGCAAATTCTTCGAGCAGGCAAAGCAATCGCCGTACTGGAAGAACACCGTATTCCTGATCGTGGCCGACCACGACGCGCGCGTATTCGGAGCCAGCCTGGTACCGGTGGAACACTTCCACATCCCGGCGTTGATCCTGGGCGGGCAGGTGCCCGTGAAACACGATGAGCACATCGTCAGCCAGGTGGACATGGCTCCCACGTTGCTGTCGTTGATGGGCATCAGCAGCGAGCATCCGATGCCCGGCGCCGACCTCACCGTGCGAGACCCGGACCGGGCCGTGATGCAGTACGGCGACAACTTCGGTTACCTCAAGGGCAACCAGCTCATCGTGTACGAACCGCACAAGGCGGCCCAGGCGTTCACTTACGATGGAAAATCCACCCTGACACTAGCGCCGGTTGACCCGGCGCTAGCCAAAGAGGCACTGGCAACCTCACTGTGGCCAAGCTGGGCATACAAGGAATTACGCTACCGGCAGCTCGGGAAGGCGCCAGGCGTGCCCTGAGGCTACTTCAGCAGCGAGCGGAGCATCCAGGCGGTCTTTTCGTGTTCCTTCAAGCGGCCAGTGACCATGTCCGCCGTGCCCTCGTCGCCGCCGGCATCGGCGGCCTTGATGGAGTCGCGCGCGGTGGCGGCGGCAATTTCATGCCCTTCCACCAGCTGGGCCACCATGTCCTTCCATTCCGGCACGCCGGGTTCTTCCTTGATCGAGGTGAGCTTGGCGAACTTGCTGTAGGAACCGGGGGCGATGACGTCGAGCGTGCGGATACGCTCGGCCACTTCATCGGCGGCCAGCCATAGCTCGTTGTATTGCACCTCGAACATGGCGTGCAGCGAATTGAACTGGGGGCCGGTGACGTTCCAGTGGAAGCTGTGGGTTTTCAGGTAGAGCGAGTAGGTATCGGCCAGCAGCTTGGAGAGGTGGTTGGCGATGTCTTCGCGTTCTTTCTTGGGGATACCGATATCGATGGCCATCTTCATTGCCTTTCTTGGGTTTGCCAGGCTTTCGAGGATAGCCAACCCATGTGTCGCTTGGAAATGAATGCTTCCGATCCCACTGATAGCGACCGGCTATCATTGGCGGTCTCATGCCTTCCCGACCTTCGCGCCCCTCCCCGGAACCGGCCCGCCTGCGCGAGCTGCGCGCTGCTGTGTCCGGCGCCAGCAGCCGCGATGTCGGCCGCTTGCTCGGCCGCATCGCCAGCCTGAAGCGCAAGGGCGTGGATGAGGCCCGGCTGGACGCCCTGGCCCGGGAAATCGATGCCTCCACGGCCCGGCGGGCCGCGCGGGCGGCTTCGAAACCTGTGATCCGGCTCGACGAGTCGCTGCCGATCACGGCGCGGGCGGAGGAAATCACCCGGCTGATCCGCGAACACCAGGTGGTGGTGATCGCCGGCGAGACGGGTTCGGGCAAAACCACGCAGCTGCCCAAGCTGTGCCTGGCCGCCGGCCGTGGCGAGGCGGGCCTGATCGGCTGCACCCAGCCCCGGCGCCTGGCCGCCCGTTCGGTGGCACGGCGCGTGGCCGAGGAACTGGGCACGCAAGTAGGCGACAAGGTCGGCTTCCAGGTGCGCTTCAACGAGCAAGTGGGTGAGCACACGCTGGTGAAGTTCATGACCGATGGCATCCTGCTGGCCGAAACGCAATCCGACCGGTTTCTGTCGGCCTACGACACGATCATCATCGATGAAGCCCACGAGCGCAGCCTCAACATCGATTTCCTGCTGGGGTACTTAAAGCGCCTGGCCGTGCGGCGGCCGGAACTGAAGATCATCGTTACCTCCGCCACCATTGATACCGCTCGCTTCGCCGAGCATTTCGACGGCGCACCGGTGATCGCGGTGGAAGGCCGCGCCTACCCCGTGGAAGTGCGCTACCGCCCGCCACCGGACCGCGGCGAAACCACCCAGGCCGGGCAGATCGCCGATGCCCTGGATGAAATCACCCGCACCGACCCGCGCGGCGATGTGCTGGTATTTCTTCCAGGTGAGCGCGAGATACGCGACGCCCACCTGCTGCTGTCGCGACGCCAGTACCGCGAAACCGAAGTAGTGCCGCTGTACGCCAGGCTGTCGGCAGCCGACCAGGACGCGGTGTTCCGCCCCGGCAACCGGCGGCGCATTGTGCTTGCCACCAATGTGGCCGAAACCTCGCTCACCGTGCCGCGCATCCGCTACGTGGTTGATTCGGGCACTGCCCGCGTCAAGCGCTACAGCCAGCGCAGCCAGATCGAGCGCCTGCATGTGGAGCCGATCTCACAGGCCGCGGCCAACCAGCGCAAGGGCCGCTGCGGCCGCCTTGGGCCGGGCATCTGCTATCGCCTTTACGACGAAGCAGATTTCGAATCGCGAGCGCCTTATACCGACCCGGAACTGCTTCGCTCGTCGCTGGCCAACGTGATCCTGCGCATGCTGTCGCTGGAGCTGGGCGACGTGGAGGAATTTCCGTTCCTGGAGGCGCCCGACCCGCGCGTGGTGTCCGACGGCTATCGCCGCCTGGCGGAAATCGGCGCCATCGACGATACACGCAAGCTCAGTGCGATTGGCCGCACATTGGCGCGCCTGCCGATCGACGTGCAGCTGGCACGCATGCTGGTGGAAGCCAACACGCTGGGCGCCCTGCGCGACGTGCTGGCGATCGTGTCGTTCCTGTCCATCCAGGACCCGCGTGAACGTCCCGCCGACGCCCGTGGCCAGGCCGATGCCGCCCACGCGCAGTTCGCCGACCCGCGTTCGGACTTCACCACGGTGCTTAAATTGTGGACGGCATACCAGACTGCCCACGAGGATCTGACGCAAAGCAAGCTGCGCGACTGGTGTTCGCGTAACTTCCTTTCCTTCATGCGCATGCGTGAATGGCGCGAACTTCACCGTCAATTGCTGCTGGTGGTGCAGGAACTGAAGTGGGACCTCAACACGGCCCCGGCCAAAGCCACCCGCCAGGGCGATGACGCCGATGCCTACGCCGCGGTACACGGCAGCCTGTTGTCGGGCCTCCCCACGCAGGTGGGCCACAAGGATGAAAAAGGCCAATACCGCGGCACCCGCGAGCGCCGCTTCACCCTGTTCCCTGGCTCCACGGTGGCCAAGGCAGCACCGGCGTGGGTGTTCGCCGCACAGGTACTGGATCTGGGTGGCCGCATCTGGGGCATGAATAATGCGCGCATTGAACCGTCGTGGATTGAAAAGCATGCCGCACACCTGTTGAGGCTTAGCTGGCGCGACGCGCATTGGTTGCGCAAGCGCGGCCATGTGGTGGCCTATGAGCAGGTAAGCCTGTTCGGGCTGGTGCTGGTGGAAAAGCGTCCGGTGACCTTCCGTCTGCAGGATCCGGCGCTGGCGCATGCGATCTTCGTGCGCGAGGCATTGGCACGCTGCGATATTGACAGCCGCAGCGATTTCATCCGCGCCAATGCGCGCGTGTTGGAACAGGCCCACGAGATCGAGGCCAAGCAGCGACGCGCCGGCTTGCTGCGTAGCGAAGATGAACTCGTCGCTTTCTTCGATGGCAAGCTGCCCGAAGACATCTCTGACGTCCGCGCCCTCGACGCATGGTTCCGCAAGGCACCGCCGGCCGCGCAGGCGGCATTGCGCTGGTCGCTTGACGACATCATGGTGGGCGGGGCAGGGCTTGATCCGAAGGCCTTCCCCACCTCCATGGCGGTGGGCCCGCATGCCTGTCGGCTGGAGTACCGCTTCGTTCCGGGCGACCCCGCCGACGGCGTCACTTTGCAGTTGCCTCTGGCGTTTCTCAATGCGGTGCCTGAGGCCCACTGCGAGTGGCTGGTGCCCGGGTTGCTTACCGATAAGGTGGCTGAACTGATCCGCGGCCTGCCCAAGGCGTTGCGCCGTAACTTCGTGCCCGCACCGGATTTCGCGCGGGCATTTACCGAGGCCGAGGCCCCGCGGGACGAACCCCTGCCACGAGTGCTGGCGATGTTCCTCAAACGTACGACGGGTGTCGATATCGACGCGTCCGCGTTCGACGGCATCGACTTGCCCGCGCATCTCTTGATGCGCTTCCGCCTGCTCGATGACCACGGCAAGCCACTGGCCGAAGGTCGCGACCTTGCGGACCTGCGCGCCCAATGGGAAGGCCGCGCCCGCGAAGCGTTCTCGCGCAAGACCGACCTCGAACTCACCCGCGAGGACGTCTCCACCTGGGACTTCGATGAAATTCCCGACCGCGTGAAGTCGGAGGCGGGCCTGGTGGCCTTCCCGGCATTGGTGGATCTGGGCGAAGCCGTGGCGCTGCGCGTGTTCGAGCGCGGCGACGAGGCGCGCGCCGCGCATGTCGGCGGCGTTGAGCGCCTGTTGCGCGAGGCGGTGGGTAACGAGATCAAGCGAGCACGCCGCCAATTGCCGGTGGGTAATGCTTTGGGCCTGAAATACGCCACGCTCGGCAGCGTGGAGTCGCTCCGCGAAGACATGGTCGAGGGCGGATTCGCCGATCTCGTCGGGGCAAGCGACCTCAACGTGCGCACCCGCGAGGCTTTCGAAGCGCTGCGCGCGGCTTTCGCCCGGGACATCTTCAAGGCCGCCATGGACCGGCAAAAACTTGCCGAGCCAGTGATCGAGGCCCAGGCTGACCTCCGGCCCTGGCTGCAACCGCCGCTGATGGGATTCGCGCGCGCCAGCTATGACGACCTTCGCGAGCAACTCGACGCTATGTTGCCCCCGGGCTTCCTGCGCGAATGGACGGCCCATCGCCTGGCGCAACTGCCGCGCTACCTGAGGGCCATGCGCCTGCGCGCCGAGCGCCTGCGCCAGGATCCCACCAAGGACCAGCAGCGCATGCTGCAGGTGCTGCCGTACTGGCGAGCGCTGCTCAATGTCGGCGCGGGTGCGGACACCCCGGCCTGGCAGGAATTGCGCTGGCTGATCGAGGAATGGCGCGTGTCGCTGTTCGCCCAGGAGGTGCGCACACCCGAGCCCGTGTCCGCCAAGCGGCTGGCCCGTGCGCTGGAAGCCGCGCAGGGCAGGGCATGATCGTGGCAAGCTCAGGCCCATGGCCGGCACGATGAAAAAAGGCGACGTTCTGTTCGAGGCAGCACGGGCCGCGCTCGCGCCGTTGCCTGGGCCGTTGCGCGGAGAATGCGAAGCCGTCTGCGAGCTTCTACTGCAACTGGGTTGCGACGAGGAAACCTGCGCCGCGGCCTGCTGGTTCGCCGTGGCCGTACACGACCGCACGGCGTGGGACGCCGCCGCCGCGGCGCTCCCGCCTACCTTGCGCCGCCTGGTCGAAGGCCAACTGGCGGCGGAGACCGTCTGGGTGCTGCACGCCCAGCGCCCCGGCGCCGCCACCGAGGGTCTGCGACGCCTGCTGCTGGCGATCATCCGCGACCTGCGCGTGGTGTTCGTGCTGCTGGCCCGGCAACTGGCCCGCATGCGCGCAGCCATGGCCATGGACGAAGACGAACGCCACGCCCTGGCCCAACTCACCCGCGACATCCATGCACCGCTGGCCAACCGGCTGGGCATCTGGCAGCTGAAGTGGGAACTGGAAGACCTCTCGTTCCGGTACCTGGAACCGGAGACCTATCGCCGCATCGCCAAGCTGCTGGACGAACGTCGCGGCGACCGGGAAACATTCATCGCGCAAAGTCTTTCCGAACTCGGTGCGGCGCTCGCCAAAGCCGGCATTCATGCCGAACTTGCCGGCCGCCCGAAGCACATCTTCTCGATCTGGAAGAAGATGCACCGCAAGCACCTGGAGTTCTCCGACCTCTACGACATCCGCGCCATCCGCGTGCTGGTGGAGGACGTGGCCAACTGTTACGCGGCGCTGGGCATCGTCCATTCGCTGTGGCCGCACCTTCCCGGGGAATTCGACGATTACGTGGCGCGTCCGAAAGGCAATGGCTACCGCTCGCTGCACACGGCGGTACTCGGCCCGCAGGGCAAGACACTGGAAGTGCAGATCCGCACCCACGACATGCACCGCGCCAACGAGCTCGGGGTGGCCGCGCACTGGCGCTACAAGGAAGGCGGCGGTGCCGATGCCGAGTTCGAGGCGAAGATCGCCTGGATGCGCAAGCTGATCGAGCCCCGCGGCGAAGACGACGCGGAACTGGCAGCCGGCTTCCAGACTGAACTGATGGAAGACCGTGTCTACGCACTTACGCCCAAGGGCGAAGTGATCGACATGCCGCACGGTGCCACGGTGCTCGATTTCGCGTACCACATCCACACCGAAGTGGGGCATCGCTGTCGTGGCGCGAAAGTCAATGGACGCATCGTGCCGTTGACCTTCCAGCCCCGAAGTGGCGACCGCATCGAAATCCTCACCGCGAAGATTTCCGAACCCAGCCGTGATTGGCTATCGGTACACCACGGTTACCTGCACACTTCCCGTGGCCGGGAAAAAGTGCGCGCATGGTTCCGCCGCAGCGCGCACGATGCGAACCTCGTGGCCGGCCGCGCGATGCTGGAACGGGAATTGCGCCGCCTTGCGCTGCCCGATGCCGACATCGGCAAGCTTCCGGCGCACTTCAACTTCAAGACTCACGACGACATGCTGGTGGCGCTGGCGCTGGGAGAGGTCACCACCGGTCAAATAGCGCGTGCCTTGCAGGAACGTGCACCCGAACCGGACGTCACCCAATCGGCCATGCCGGTGGCATCGCGCCCGGCCCAGCACGACCGGGGCGCGCTCAGTATCGATGGCGTGGGCAACCTGCTCACCACCCTGGCGCGCTGCTGCCAGCCGTTGCCGGGCGACCCGGTGAAGGGATTCATCACCCGGGGACGGGGTGTGTCGGTGCACCGCGCCGACTGCGCCAGCCTGGCCGCTCTGGCGCGCAGGCAACCGGAGCGGGTGATCGAGGTGAACTGGGGCAAGGTGGATGTCCAGGCCTACGAGGTGGACATCGAACTGCGGGGTTACGACCGCAAGGGCCTGCAGAAGGATGTCACCAACACCATCAGTAACACGGGGCCGCATATCGTGGCGTCGTCCAGCCGGGTGCATACCCGTACCGCCGAAGTGGAAATGCGCTTTACCCTCCGCGTCCGCGACTACGAGCAGCTGTCGACCTTGCTGGGGCGCCTGGGCGCACTGCCCAACGTGACAGATGCACGCCGGTTGGGGTAAATACCCTGTCGCGCCACCCTATCCGCCCGATAAATGCCCCCCCGGCGCCCCGGGGCTGCCACAGGCCCGGGTGTTAAGCTTTCCAGAATGAAAGAGACTCACCAGCGATGAGCGGACGCCGCGACTCCAAAGATGGCCGGCGTGGCCGCACCGAGCCTGTCCTGGGCAGCCTGGACAACCTCGATGGTCCGGGCCCGGCCCAGGTACCGGACGATGGCCTGCCGCATTTCCGCGTGGAGGCCCCCGAGCGCCGGGCCTATGCCGGCAAGCCGGTGCCGCCGCCCCGCCAGCGCAAGCGTGGGTGGCTGCTGCCGTTGGTGCTTCTTCTGGTAATCGGGGCAGGGACCCTGGTTTACCTGCAGCAAGACCGCCTGCGCGGCATGCTGCCTGCCACCGAACTCAACGACACCCTCACCAGCGCCGACCAGGCCCTGGCCGCCGGCAAGCTTGACGGCACGAATGGCGACAGTGCCCGTGAGCTTTATGAAAAGGTGCAAGCCGCCGAACCCGATAACGACCGTGCCCGGGATGGCCTGCGCAAGGTCGGCCAGGCCGAGGTTGCCCGCGCCGATGCCGCCCTGACCGCCGGCAACGTGGACGAAGCCGATGCCGCTACCAACACCGCCAATGAACTCCTCGGCGGCGGAACGGACATCGAGCGCCTCCGCCAGCAGATCAGCCGCGCCCGCAACCCCAGTGCCCAGCAGGGTTCCATGGTGGACCAGGCCCAGGCCGCGTTCGATGCCGGCAAGTTTGATGGCCCCGATGGCGCCGGCACGCTGTATCGCAAGGTGCTCGACGGCGACCCGAACAATCCCGTGGCCTCACGCGGCCTGGACAAGGTAGGCGATGCCCTCGCGGCCCAGGCCCGCCAGGCGATCGCCGCCAACGACCGTAAATCGGCCAGTGGCATCGTCGAACGCCTCGCGGCCGTCGTGCCCAATTACGGCGACCTTCCTTCCCTGCGTGCTTCGCTGGCCGAAACGCGCAAGCAGGACGACCAGGCCACCGCCGGGCTGCTCAGCCAGGCCGCCGACAACCTTCGCTCGGGAAAAGTGGCCGGTGACGGCGACGACAACGCACTGGCGCGCTACAAGGCGGTGCTTGCGGTCGATCCGGACAACACCACGGCCAAGGGTGGCCTTGGCCAGGTGGCGCAGGCTCTTATCGTGCAGGCCAGCGCCGCGCAGGATGCCGGCGACAACGACCAGGCGCGGAAGCTGCTCGACCAGGCGGCGACGCTTGCTCCCAAGTCCGCGGACCTTGCCGCCGCGCGTGCGCGCCTGGGCGATGGCCATGCCCAGGCGGGCGGCGTCGCCAACGCTGCCGCCGGCAGTGACGACACCACGCCCGCCCAGCTTTCCGTCACGCCTGAGCAAAAGACCCAGGTGGCCGACCTGGTGCGTCGCGCTCGCGCGGCCACGGCCAGGGGCGACATCATGACGCCGCCGGCCGACTGCGCGTACGACCTTTACCGCAATGCGCTGGCCATCGATGGCAACGACGCGTCCGCCCGCAGCGGTCTGCAGTCGTTGCCTGGCGTGGTGCAGAACCAGTTCGAGACGGCCATGTCCAGCGGCAATCTGCGCCACGCGGGTGAGTTGCTCGACACCATGGCCGACCTCGCCCCGGGCGAGCCCGGACAGGCAGGCCTGCGCCGGCGCCTTGCCAGCGCCCTGGTAGACCAGGCACAGCAGCGCGGCAACGCAGGCGATCGCGAAGGCGCCCGGCAATCGCTGGATGCCGCGCGTCGGTTGAACCCCGACGACGCACGCCTTCCCGATGCTTATGCCCGGTTGCAGTCCGGCCGCTGAGCATGAAGATCCTTGTCCTTGGTGCGTCCAGCCAGATTGGACGGTTCTTGTTGCCGCGCCTTCGTGCGCGCGGCGACGAAGTGGTGGCCATAAGCCGCGCGCAACACGCCGGCCCCGACGGCGCGACATGGATGCATGGCGCCTTGCCTGATCGAATTCCCGACATCGCGAATGTGGATGCCGTGGTCTGCTATGGCCCCATCGCCGCGCTGGCGCAGTGGCTTGCCAGCGGCGCCGCGCCCGGCGTCAGCCGCGTGGTCTGCACCAGTTCGATGAGTGCGGAGAGCAAGCGTGAGTCGGTGGATACGGCCGAACGCGAGCTGGCCCGTACGCTGCGCGATGGCGAGGCGGCACTGACGGCGGCGTGCGAGGCGCGTGGCATCGCCTGGACCGTTCTTCGACCCACGCTGATCTACGGGGCAGGTATCGACAGAAGCCTCTCACCCATCGCGCGGAGTGCCGCGCGTGCGCATATATTCCCGCTGCCGTCGGGCATTGGCCTGCGCCAGCCGGTGCACGCAGACGACATCGCCGATGCCACCACGGTTGCCCTGGACACGCCATCGGCCGCCGGCCAGGTGATCCCGATTGGCGGCGGCGAACGGTTGTCCAGTGGCGAGATGTTCGCGCGCGTGCGCCGCAGCCTTGCCGTGGCCACCTTGCCGTTGCCCGTGCCGCGATGGCTGCTCGGGTTGGCCGCCCATGTCATTCCCCGGGCGCGTGGCCCCATTTCCCGGCTGGATGTCGACCTGATCGCCGACAACGATTCGTTGCAGCGCCTGCTGGGCGTACGACCGCGGCCGTTCCTGGCGGACGGCGCCTGCTGGATGCCTTCGTGAGCGATCGCCGCGTCTGCGCCATCGTCGTTACCTGGCATCCGGACACCGAGATGCTGCAACGCCTGGTCAATGCGGCGGGGCCGCAGGTGTCACATCTGGTGGTGGTCGACAACGGCGGCACCCGATTGGCGGCACGCGATGGCGTGACGCTGCTCGCACAGCCGGTCAACGTGGGACTTGCCGCAGGCTTCAACGTAGGCATCGCGTTTGCACGCGCGGGTGGCTTCGACACGGTGCTGCTGCTGGACCAGGACAGCGAACCCAAGCCCGGCATGGTCCAGTCGTTGATCCGCGCGCTCGACGGAGCGAGTGCCGGCACGCCCATCGCAGCGGTGGGTCCGGTGTTCCAGGATGTCCGCGAAAACCACGTCGCACCCTTCGTCCAGTTCGGATTTCCTCTGAACCGAAAGATCATCGCAGAGCGCGGCGCCCCGGTGCCTTGTGACTTCCTGATCAGTTCTGGCTCGTTGATACCGCTGGCCGTACTTGATGCCGTGGGAGAGATGGACACCACGCTGTTCATCGACAATGTCGACCTGGAATGGTCCTGCCGTGCGCATGCCGCGGGGTATGCCTTGCTTGGGGTACCCGAGGCGCGCATGGGCCATCGCCTGGGCGATGGGCGTCGCGGCGTGCTGGGCCTGGGCCATGTGGTGGTGCATGGGCCTACACGGCTGTACTACATCATGCGCAACCGCGTGCTGTTGTACCGAATGCCGCACGTGCCGCGCACCTGGGTGGCGCAGGACCTCCTGCGATTGCCGGTGAAGTTCCTGATTTTCGCGCTGCTGGTGGGCCCGCGCTGGCGCAATGCGCGCGCCATGCTCAAGGGCCTGGCTGATGGCATCCGTGGGCGCGCCACGGCGTGTCCGCCCGGGTGAAATACCCCCGCACGCCACCCGGCGGCCACCCTTCGTTCAGATCCCTGCCGGTCTGCCCTGTCTATGATCGGCCGGTACATTGAAAGAGGAACATCCTGCCTTGGCTTTCTTTTCCCGACTTGGTGCCCTGTTTCGCGCGATCTGGCCCTGGATCCGCATTCCCGTCTACATCGTGCTGGGCCTGATCTTCGGCTTCCTGCTGCCATACACGCTGGTGCTCAATTCCCGCGTGCAGGAGCAATTCAACGACCTGGTGTTCGCCGTGCCCACGCGCGTGTACGCGCGGCCGCTTCCGCTGGCCCAGGACACAGCGATGAAACCGGCGGCGCTGGAGCTGGAGCTTACCTTCGCCGGGTACTCGAACGACGGCAAGGGCCAGGTACCGGGAACATTCGCCCGTAATGGTTCGACCTATGTGATCGCCTCGCGCGGCTATGCCGGGCCGGACGGCGGCGAGATCGCCCATCGCGTCCGCGTGGTGCTGTCGCAGGGCCAGGTGGATTCGATCACCGACATGGGTACCGGCAAGCCGCTGGATGGCACCCATCTGGACCCCGCGCGCATCGCCACCCTGTACGGTGCACATGCCGAGGAGCGCCGCATCGTGCGCCTGGGCGATGTGCCTCCGCTCTTGATCAGCGGCCTGCAGGCGGTGGAAGACCGCGACTTCAAGCATCACTTCGGCCTGGATTTCTCCGCCATCCTGCGTGCGTCGTTCGCCAACCTGCGCGCCGGCCACACGGTGCAGGGCGGTTCCACGCTTACCCAGCAGCTGGTGCGCAACCTGTTCCTGGACCGCAGCCAGAACATCATGCGCAAGCTCAACGAGGCGATCCTGTCGGTGCTGATCGAGATGCACTACGACAAGAGCCGCATCCTTGAGGCCTACATCAACGAGGTTTTCCTGGGACAGCAGGGCGATCAGGCCGTGCACGGTTTCGCCGCGGGCGCAGAATTCTACTTCGGTCGCCGCATGGAAGACCTCCGCCCGCAGGAGGTCGCTCTTTTGGTGGGCCTGGTGAAAGGCCCGAGTTACTACGACCCGCGCCGATACCCCGACCGCGCCATCGCCCGCCGCAACCTGGTGTTGCAGCAGTTCCGCGATACGGGCCTGCTTAGCGATGCGGCTTTCCTCGCCGCACAATCCGCGCCTCTGGGGCTGGCCGGCAACGCGCAGTTGCCGCACAACCGATTCCCGGCATTCATGCAGCTGGTGCGCACGCAGATCACCGCCGACTTCGACGAGAACGCCCTGCGCGACGGCAGCCTGTCGATCTTCACCACGCTCGATCCCGCCGCCCAGCTCTACACCGAGCAGTCGCTGCTCTCCACCATGGACGGCCTGGGCAAGCGTGGCGCCGCGGCGCAGGGCGCTGCCGTGGTGACGGACGTGGCTACCGGCAGCGTGCTGGCCGTGGTCGGCAGCCGCGACCCCGGCGACCAGGGCTTCAACCGTGCACTGGATGCGCGTCGGCCGATCGGCTCGCTGGTAAAGCCCTTCGTATACATGGTGGCGCTGGCCGATCCGCAGCGCTGGTCGCTGGGCAGCACGCTGGACGACACGCCGGTGAACATCCGCCAGCCCGACGGCACGCCGTGGACACCGAAGAACGACGACAGGGAAATACACGGCCAGGTACCGATGATCGACGCGCTGGCCAATTCGTGGAACCTGGCGACGGTGCACCTGGGGCTGGAAGTGGGTGTGCCGCGCATCAAGGCGTTCCTGGAATCGTTCGGGCTGGAGAACGTCAACCCCAGTCCGTCGCTGCTGCTGGGCGCGGTGGATCTTTCCCCATTCCAGGTGGCGCAGCTGTACCAGTACATTGCCGCCGACGGCCATGCCTTGCCGCTCGTCGCCGTACGCGGCGTGCTGGACGCCCAGGGCAAAACGATCAAGCGCTATGAGGTGAAACCCGGCAAGGGTGAATACCAGTCCGCCACGCGCCTGGTGACCTGGGCCATGCAGCAGGTGGTCAGCCGGGGCACCGCACGTGCCATCGGCAACTCGGGGCTAAGCTGGCTGCACGCGGCCGGCAAGACGGGTACCTCCGACAGCCAGCGTGACAGCTGGTTCGCCGGCTTCACTGGCGAGCACCTGGCCGTGATATGGATGGGCCGCGACGATAACAAGCCGACAGGCCTGTACGGCGCCACCGGCAGCCTGAAGGTATGGGCCGAGCTTTTCCGCAAACTGCCTACCCGTCCACTGTCGACCACCCTGGCTGAAGGCCTGGAGCTGGGGTGGATCGACCCCTCCACCGGCAAGCGTACCGACCCCAGCTGCCAGGGCGCCCGCCAGCTTCCCTTCGCGGCCGGCTACCAGCCTGAACAGCAGGAGGGATGCTTCTGGCAGCAGTTCAGAGGTATGTTTGGCAGCGGCGACGGCAACGCGCCTGCTTCTTCCACTACAGCCCCCATTACGGATTGACCATGTTCCGAGCTTTTGCCGTACGTTTGCCCTACGTTGGGGCCACGATCGCCGTACTTGCGCTCGCTGCCTGCACCCAGCCCAGCCCGCCGTCCAACCAGTCGACCAAGGCGCCGGCGCCCACCTACGACATCGTGGCGCAGATCCGCGCCGCCGGTGAGCGGGATAAATCGGCCATCGAAGTGGCCCCGCTGCGTGATCCGGGTGTGACGGGCCTGCAGGATGCGGCTTCCGCCGACGAGCGGGCCCAGCAGTACGACGCCGCCGGCGCCAAGCTCGATTCAGCCCTGAAGATCGCCGGCGACGCCCCCGATCTGCTGCAGGACCGCGCTGAGATCTATGTCCGCCAGCGTGACTACAAGGACGCGGAGAAACTCGCCCGCCATTCGTACGAGATCGGCCCCAAGCTCGGCAGCCTGTGTGCACGTAATTGGCAAACGGTGGTGGAGATGCGGCTGCAGGCGCAGGATGAGGCCGGTGCTGCCAATGCGCGCCAGGAACTGGCCAAGTGCCATCAGGCGGGGCCTGTGCGGATGTAGTTCTGTCCGGGACCGGCGTTCGACTTCGGCCCTGATTGCCTTCGGTTGCTTTCGATGCATAATCCCTTCACAGGGGAGATGCCATCCATGAGTCATGTAGACGACGCAGCACATGCCGCGACGGGTGGCCATGCAACGCATCCAGTGATGCGGACATAGTTCCCATGTCGCCACCCATCCGCCTCGCCTTTGAAATCGTCGCGCCGGTCTTCGGTATCGCGTTGGCGTTGACGTTGATGCTTTACCTCGACCGGGCGCGGAAACATCGCGCGTCGCCGGAGCCTGGCGAGCGTGGGCTGGCGATGGCGTGGACGTTTATCTGGGTGAGTGTCTGCCTGATCGGTGCGTTGGTATTCGGGGGGTTCGCGGCATTCGTGGCCTGGCAACGGTTCCATGATGCGGACGGGCGGGTGCTGGATGCCGGTGTCGTGGTGGCGTTGTTCGCGGTGGCGGCGTGCCTGGTTTACTTCTCGCGGCATCGTCGTGTCAGTCGAGAAGGTATCAGTGCCCGATGGCTCCGTGCGGTGGCCGACACGTCACCCGCCGTATTCGAGCGCAGGCAAAGGGTGCAATCCCATCCGGTGCCGGCGCAGATCGATAGCCTGGCAGTGGTCACCGGGCGATACGAAAGCGCCAAAGAACTTGCCGCCCGCGATGCCGAGGCGCGCAAAGATCTTGTGGACTATCTCGGTAGGCAAATCGCGCGCAGGGAATTCGGTGATCCGGAGGCCCGGGTGATCGACGGTTATATCCTGGCGGTGTTCGAGAGCAGGACTGGGCTCGGTAATCAGGGCTGAGGCTTAACTTCGCGATAGTCGCCGCAACCCGGTTCGAAGGTCGTCTCGCCCTGCACCGTGATATAGACGTCCCACTGGTGGGACTGGCCGGCGACGAAGCAGCCATGACGCACCAGCCGGATGTCGATGGGTTTTTCGCGGCCGCTGATCTTCAGCGTTCCGTGCAGGCTAACGCCATCGTCCCCGCGCTGCATGGCGCCGCGGGCGTTGTATGAGCCGCTGCCCCATTTGAGCAGAACAGGCAGGGCGTTGCCTTCGTCCCGCACCACGACCGACCAGTGGATTGCCGAGGCCTGCAACACGATGCCTTCAGCCTGGGCGGTGGTCGCCACGACCAGGCAGATGGCGGGTATCCACAGCAACCGACGATGCATGATGCGATTCCGGCTTGGATATGGCCTGAATCTACTCCCGCATGGATGAAACGGGCAGTCTGCCAGATGGTGTAATCCTGCCCCCACATTGGGGCTGATGTTCCGGGTCAGCCGTGGTGGCTGGCGAAGGAAAGGTACTGTCGGTGGAGGTTCGTCACCGCATCATCCAGGGCAGCTTCCGGGCCGTCGTTGTGGATGACGTCGGTCGCGATGGACAGTCGTTCTTCACGCGTGGATTGGTTGGCCACCATTCGGCGGGCGAGGGTGTCGTCGATACCGTCGCGCAGGGTGAGCCGCGCCAATTGGGTGTCCACCGATGCATCCACCACCAGGATGCGATCGAGCCATGCGTAGTGCTGGAGGTTCTCCACCAGCAGGGGAATGGCCACGATGCAGTAAGGGCTGGTATCGGCGCGCACGTGATCCATCGTCCATTGGCGTACGCGCGGATGCACGATGGCTTCCAGGCGCTTGCGTGCCGAGGGGTCTTCGAAGATGCGCCGGCGCATGGCGGCGCGATCGAGGGCGCCATCGTTATCCAGCACATCGGGGCCAAACGCCGAGGCGATCTCGGCAAGCCCTTCCGTGCCGGGCTCCACCACCGCGCGCGCCGCGCGGTCGGCGTCGTGCACGCCGACCCCCAGCGCCGTGAAGCGACGCTCCACGGCACTCTTGCCGGCGGCAACGCCACCGGTCAAACCCACGACGTAATGGCCTTCCAGCATGGCTAATGCAGCCCGGCGAAACTCATGTAAGCGGCAAGCAGTTTATCCCCGGCCACCAGCCATACCCAGCCGGCAATGGCGATGTACGGGCCGAAAGGCATCGGCACCTCGCGGCCGCGGCGGGCCAGGATGATCAACCCGCCACCGATGATGGCGCCGACCAGCGAGGACAGCAGCACGATGGGCAGCAATGCGACCGGCCCCATCCATGCGCCCAGGGCGGCCAGCAGCTTGAAGTCGCCGTGGCCCATGCCTTCCTTGCCGGTGGTGAGCTTGAACAGCCAGTAGATGGACCACAGGCTCAAGTAGCCGATCAGGGCGCCGACGATGGCGCTGCCAGGCGACACGGCCACCGGCTGCCAGGCGGGCACCAGGGTGAGAGCCAGGCCCAGCCAGAGCAGCGGGTAATTCATCTGGTCGGGAAGGAGCTGCGTGCGGGCGTCGATGCCCGACATTGCCACCAGGAACCAGGTGAGCACCAGCGCCGCTACGGCGGCCATGGTGGGTCCGAAATGCCATACCACCACGGCCGAGGTGATGCCGGTGATGGCTTCTACCAGTGGGTACTGGATGGAGATAGACACCTTGCAATAGCGGCAGCGCCCACGCAGGGCCAGCCAGCCCAGAAGCGGGACGTTGTCGTACCAGGCCAACGGGTGCTTGCAGTGCGGACAGTGTGATGGTTCGCGCACGATGCCCGGGGGCGTGGGTTCGTCGACGGCGGGGAGGTCCAGGATCTCCCGGGCTTCCATGCGCCAGGCGGCGGCCATGCGCTCGGGAACACGCAGGATCACCACGTTGAGGAAGCTGCCGACCAGGAGGCCGAGTAGGCCGGCGATGGCGATCCAGAGGGCGAGCGGAAGTTCGGTCACGCGGGGCAGCCGTGGGCGGAAACGAGAAGGGTAACCGCAGCACGGGCCAACCGGGAACCGGCTGGCCCATGCATGGCGATTAGACGGTGCCGGCGAGCTTGAAGATGGGCAGGTAGAGGGAGATCACCATGCCGCCCACTAGCACGCCAAGGATCACCATGATCATGGGTTCGAGCAGGCTGGCCAGGGTGTCTACCGCGTTGCTCACTTCTTCTTCGTAGAACTCGGCCACTTTGAAGAGCATGTTGTCCAGTGAGCCGGACTCTTCGCCGATGGCGGTCATCTGCACCACCATGGAGGGGAATATGCCTGTCTGGTTCATTGCCATCTGCAGCTGATGGCCGACGGCGATGTCGTCGCGCATTTGCTTGACAGCTTCAGCATATACGACGCTACCCGTAGCGCCTGAAACGGCATCGAGCGCTTCGACCAGGGGCACGCCGGCACGGAAGGTCACGCCCAGGGTACGGGCAAAACGGGCGATGGCAGACTGACGGAGGATGTTCCCGATAACGGGGAGCTTCAAAGACACGCGGTCGAGGAAGTGGGCGAACTTGGTCGACCGCTTTTTCAGGGTGATCAATGCGAAAACGGAGCCGATGATGACACCGATCACCACCCACCAGTAGCTCTGCATAAACCGGGACGCAGACACCACGATCTGGGTGGGTGCCGGAAGTTCCGCGCCTGCGTTCTTGAACGTGTCTTCGAACACGGGCACCACGAACAGCAGAAGGATCATGCTAACCAACAGCGCCACCACCAGGATCATGATCGGGTAGAACAGGGCCTTCTTGATCTTGGCCTTGATGCTCTCGGTGCGTTCCTTGTAGGTGGCGACGGTGTCGAGCACCGAATCGAGCACACCGGCGGATTCGCCGGCTTGCACCAGGTTCCGATAGAGCTCGTCGAACTGCACCGGATGAAGGGCCAGAGCTTCGTTGAGCGAGGAACCGCCTTCAATAGCCTGCTTCACGTCGATCAGGATGTTCTTCATCCTGGGATTTTTCTGGCCGTTCGCGATGATGTCGAACGACTGCACCATCGGGATGCCGGCCGCCATCATGGTGGCGATCTGGCGGCTGAAGATGGCCACTTCGCGAGGCTTGACGGCCTTGCCGGCGGAGCCGAAGAGAGGCTTTGATTTCTCGCGTACCGTCTGCGGGTTCATGCCCTGACGGCGGAGCTCAGCCTTCACCAGCGCCGCGTTCTTGGCCTGCATCTCGCCTTTCATGCGCTTGCCGCGCTTGTCCAGAGCTACCCAGTCGTACATGACAAGAGCGCCGACACTTGCGCGCGCAGTGCCAATGGCCCGCGCATTCTTATTGATGGCAGTTACAGTAGCCATGGCCCAACTCCCCCTGGAAACAGCATTGTTTCAACCCCTTCCCCCCGTGGGAGGGCAAGCCGGGCCATTGTACGTAAGTTTGCGGCGCCAAGTGTAAGCCAGCGCACACTTTTTAGGTCGGCTGGCAGTCGTCAATCTTTAGTCACGCGGTCGATCTCGGCCAGGCTGGTCATGCCGTCCTTGACCTTCTTCAGGGCGGAGGCGCGCAGGTCGTTGATGCCGGTGCGTTTGGCCACTTCGGCAATCTGCATGGCATTGCCGCCATTAAGAACGATGGCTTGGATCTCCTCGGTCATCGGCATGACCTGGTAGATGCCCACGCGGCCCTTGTAGCCGTCGTTGCAGTGGTCGCAGCCCACGGGCTCGAAGATCTGCATGCCTGCGTCGATATCCGCCTGGGTGAAACCGGCGTCCAGCAACATCTTCGGTGGCAGGGCCTGGGGTTTCTTGCAATCGTGCAGGCGCCGCGCCAGGCGCTGGGCAATGATCAGGGTGACGGACGAGGTGATGTTGTAGGGCGCAATGCCCATGTTCATCAGTCGCGCGATGGTCTGCGGGGCATCGTTGGTGTGCAGGGTGGAGAGCACCATATGGCCCGTCTGGGCAGCCTTGATCGCGATCTCGGCGGTTTCCAGGTCGCGGATTTCGCCGACCATGATCACGTCCGGATCCTGTCGCAGGAACGAGCGAAGGGCTACGGCGAAGGTCATGCCGCGCTTCACATTCTGCTGAACCTGGTTGATGCCCTCGACGCGGATTTCGACTGGGTCTTCCGCGGTTGAGATGTTGCGCCCGTCGATATTGAGGATATTGAGAGCGGTGTACAGCGAAACTGTTTTACCGGAGCCGGTGGGGCCGGTGACAAGCACCATGCCGTAGGGCTTCTCGATGGCATCGAGGTATAGCTTCTTCTGGTCTTCCTCGTAACCAAGCTTATCGATGCCCAGCTTGGCGGAAGATCCGTCCAGCACGCGCAGCACGATCTTTTCACCGAACAAGGTGGGTAGCGTGCTCATTCGGAAGTCGATGGCGCGGGTCTTGGACAGGTTCAGCTTGATGCGGCCGTCCTGCGGCACACGGCGTTCGGCGATGTCCAGGCCGCTCATCACCTTTAGGCGCGAGGCAATTCGGTTGCCGAGCTTTACCGGCGGGCTGGCCACGGGGCGCAGGATGCCATCCATACGCAAACGCACGCGGTAATTAGCTTCGTAGGGCTCGAAATGGATGTCCGAGGCGCCACGCTTGATGGCATCCACAAGGATCTTGTTGACGAACTTCACCACCGGGCCATCGTCCGTGCCGGTGGCATCGATGCCCGTCATTTCCTCATCGCCCTCGCCGCCTTCCAGCGCGAGTTCGTCAAGGCCTGCATCATCGAAGGCGGGGACGGTCGCGTTTAGCGCATTTAGGGCACTTTCGATCACCCGGCGCAGCTGTCCGCGTTCCACCAGTACCGGCTCCACCATGTGGTTGGAGTGGAACTTGATCTCGTCCAGGGCGTGGGACTGCATCGGGTCGGCGATGCCCACGAACAGACGCTTGCCGCGCTTGAACAGGGGCAGGGCCTGATGTTTGGTGATCAGGGCTTCGGTAACCAGGCCCAGTGGCAGGTTGGCAGGGGCGACCGCCGACACGTCCATCAGCGGCATCCCGAACTCGGCTGAGGCCACCTGGGTTAGCTTCAGGCTATCCACCAGATTGCGATCGATCAGCCAGGAAGACAGCGCAACCTTCTGCTGCGCCGACTCCATGACGGCCTGGCGGACATCGGCCTCCGGCACCACGCCTTCGGATACCAGCCGACGTGCCATGCCGGTAAGGCCGACAAGGTTCGACTGCTGTTGCATTTGCGACGCCATAAAATCCCTGCCCAGCCCCCTGTTACGTTAAGAATCTACAGCAGAACATGACTTTGGGCCATGTTCCCGGGCGAGCCATCTCGCCTTCTGCCGGATTATTGACGCTTCCCCGGCATGTAGATGGGATGCAAGTCGCGTACCGAAGGCGTGAATGACGAGCCAAGGCAAGCTAAGATTTCATGGCCACGAGGAGCTAACTTGAGCAGATTGCCTAAGTTCCCACAGCTCCTCGCCCGCCAGAGCCCGGTTTTTCGTATATGCGGCAGAGGACGTTTGTGAGCGAAGTCGTTGCGCTGCTCCTTCATTTTCGTAATGCCGTGCAAACGCACGCCTGCGTCCTTTCCCTACTTCGAGAAGGGGTCGACCGCTTGGTAGTTGTGGACAATTCGGGCGACGGAGGGACTTCCCTGGCGGCCCTGAAGACCATGAGTGGCGTTGCAAGCTCCCCCATTTTCTACATGGAGCCTGACCAGAACCTTGGATTTAGCCGCGGCATAAATGCAGGTATGGCATTCATTTCATCGAGGTGGACTGGGGCTTCCGTGTTGGTCATCAACAACGATGCAGTGCTGTCGGAGGGAAGCCTTGAAAAACTTCGCGGTGCCGTAATTGGTGTGCTACCCGTTATTGCCGCCCCAAGAATTCAGGGGCCATACGGCGTGGTAAGCCCCAAGGTGTTCTATCGGCACCTGTCGGCAACATTACGTTCGAAATCGGGAAGTCGATTCGAACACGCCTTGCTGGGAGGGGCTTGCCTCATGGTTCATTCGTCACTTTGCACAGCGGACTTCTTCGACGAGACGTTCTTTTTCTATGGTGACGATATTGAGCTAAGCCACCGCATGGCGGCACGTGGCGTGGCGCTTGTGGAGGTTCCCGGTGCCCTGCTCGTCCATGAAGGGTCAGCCAGTAGCCGGATGGGCTCGCTATTCTATGAGTACCACATGGCCAGGGCGCACCTCCTCGTTACAGGGCGTTTGGGCTATCGTTTGCCCGGGCGCTTGGGATTGCTTGTGTGTCGCGTATTTACTCTTGCCGCTCGTGCATTTTTTAGGAGCATTCGTTTCGGCTCCATGAAGCCATGGAAGGGCCTAATCATGGCTTGGTGGGATTTTCTGCGGGGACAGACACGTGCCCTGAATCCGGCACAAGCCAGTACTTCCAAACAGGGGGAATCATGAATGTCGCCCCGGCCAACATGCCGGAATTGAAGTGGTCACATGGCGACGCGACGAGTGTCCCTATGTGTCCAGGGTGTGGCGGCACTGATCGCCATCCGGCGCTCACTAACGCGCCGGACATGATGCTTCCCGCCCGCGTGGATCGATGGTCGATGTGGACGTGCGAGGGATGTGCGTCAATTTGGCTTGATCCCCGACCGGCCGAGGCATCATTGTCTGCTGCGTACGATTTCGACTATTACACCCATTCCCCGGTTGTGACGCAACAGACGCGGCCGTCATGGATATGGAGATTGATAAACGGGTACTTGCAGGTGCGCTTCCGATTGCCCGCGAAGCCAGCATCGAAGTTTGGCAGCATCGTTATGCGATGCCTTCCGCCGTTGCGGTTGAAGCTTGATTACTACGGACGACACTTGCGCGGAGTTGGTCGTCGCTTATTGGATGTTGGGTGCGGAAATGGCGAATTTGTGGCGCGGGCGCGGGATATGGGGTGGGATTCCCATGGTGTCGACCCGGATCCTGCGGCGGTTGCCGCCGGCCGGTCCCGAGGTCTACAGATAACTCACGGAACGCTTGCCGACGTATCCGTGCCCAATGATGCCGACGCGTGGGACGTTATAACTCTATCTCATAGCATTGAGCACGTTACCCAGCCTAAAGTTGTCCTTTCACAGGTCCTCAATATGCTTCGGCCTGGTGGATACGTCTGGATGGCTTGGCCGAACCCGCAGTCCATGGGACGCTTTTATTGCGGTCGTTACTGGGAGAGTTTTGACCCGCCTAGGCATCTTTGTCTCTACAGTCGCCGATCGATGCAGCTACTTCTGTCTGAGGCCGGTTACGAGTCGATCAGGTTCCATCGACGAGGATCGCATGCCGGACGCATCTACCGCGTTTCTGCAGAGGCATCGCAGCGTGCTGGAAGCGGATCATGGCGTTTTTTAGCTCCGATCCGCATCCTGTTAACGTTGATCGCGGATCTGATCGCCACAATCGATCCTCGGTGGTCTGAAGAGCTCGTCGTGACGGCCTTCAAGCCGAAGGCTTGATCTCCGTCATTTTTCATTGGTTTTTTTCCTGACGTAGCGAATCACCATGATCACGCCAAGGATGGCGAAAACGAGTTCGCTGACAACCAGGGCAGTAGCAGCTCCAGTCAGACCCTGGCGCGGCAGCATGATTGACATGGTTGCCACGAGCACTGCCAAGCCAACGGCTTCATAGCCTGCCCTGACCAACGGATGGCCGATAGCTATAAGTATGCCTCCACAACCAATACGAACTGCCATCGGTATGGCTGCCCATGAGACATCTCGCAAGACTTGGTCGAGTCCCACGAAACCGGCGCCAAACAACTGCCCTAGTGGAGATGCCAATATTTGAATGGAGCCAGTGGCCGCAATGCCCCATCCGAAGCAGGCAAACACGATGACTTGCACAAGGCGCCCCATGCCTGGATCGGTCGCGTGCGCATGACGGAATAGCCTAGGCTGACTCGTCATAACCATGCCGATCATTGGCGTGATCGCCGCCGCGAGAGTCCGCGTGGCAGCGGCATAGTACCCTGCTGGACCTGCGCCCAAATAGCGGAGTGCCAGCGCCTTGTCTAGTTCTGCTGGATTGAGTGCAGTAAAGGCCATAGCGGCGTACGACGCGCCCTCTCTTAACTCCGAAAGCGACGCTCGACGATGGCGAAGGTCAAGGCCGAGCCGTCGTCGTCCGACTCTGGCGGCGACACCCAGTGCCGCCAGCGTGGCAAGCACGTGTAGCCCGACGTATGCCGCCAACCGTTGATCACTTGGCCAGAGATACGTGATTCCGATAGCGAGCAGTCGAAACACGAAAGGAAGCAACTGGAGGTATTGCCCGAGGGCTACAAATCCGCCCCCCTGCATGGCCGCTCCGATATTTGCAAGTTGGGGTCCAACAATTAACTCGCCGAAGGCAATGGTTAGGATGATGCCGATCGTTAGTGTCGTATAGTGCAGCACTAATGGCGCCCCGAGCACGTAGACGACGCCCAGTGTTGCGCCGCAAATCAGGGTAAGGGGCCACGCCATCCGCCAGGCGTCAAGTCCCCCCGTGGGGTCGCGCGACATCCTTGCGAGCACAATGTAGTTCGATCCGACATTAGCTATCGCCGCTATTCCAATGGCAAGCGAGGTAGCCCCTGCAAAACTCCCATACGCCTCATGGCCCAGAAGGCGGGTGACCGCCAGCAGCCACCCTGCCTGCGCTATTAGCTTTACGCTCAGCGCCACTGCCGTGCGCATGCTGTCCCGGGCTATTGGGCCCGCGAAACAACGGCCTATTCTTCGGATGAGCTCTTCGTTTGTAATGGGGTGGGATTCCTTGGACGAACTGGCGGGAATTTAGCGCACTTTCGCCGATGGGCGCATGCTGTGAGGGCGCCATGGCGGTATGATCTGCTCATCCACGGGGAGCCACGCCTTTGAGCCGCCTAAGTATTATCCTGCCCGCCAAGAACGAGGCTGCGGCCTTGGTAGACGTGCTGCCCCGCCTTAAGGCGGGATACCCCGAAGCCGAGATAATCGTCGTGGACGATGGTTCGACGGACGAGACACGCGCGGTCTGCCAATCCAGCGACGTTAGTTGCCTGAGCTCTCCTTATTCCATGGGTAACGGTGCTGCAGTCAAACGGGGTGCTCGTGCCGCCCGTGGTGACATTCTGGTATTCATGGACGGCGATGGGCAGCACGATCCCGCGGATATCGCGCGCCTTGTCGGGCGACTCGATCAAGGCCTGGACATGGTGGTGGGTGCACGCGACTGGAACAGTCAGGCTGGCGTTGGCCGTGGTGTTGCCAATACTCTGTACAATTGGCTTGCCAGCCACATTACCGGGCACGTCGTCAAGGATCTCACATCCGGATTCCGTGTTGTGCGCGCGGACAAGTTCCGGGAATTCCTTCATCTACTGCCCAATGGATTTTCCTATCCCACCACAAGCACAATGGCTTTTTTTCGTAGTGCTTATGGCGTGGCTTATGAGCCAATCAAGGCGCACAAGCGGGTGGGCCGCAGCCATATCAAGCCAATTCGCGACGGTTTGCGCTTCTTGCTGATTATCTTCAAGATCGCAACACTATATTCACCATTGAAGTTATTTTTGCCAGCAAGTTTCTTGTTTTTCACGCTGGGGTGCGCCAACTATGGGTGGACATTCTTCCATGAGGGAAGATTGACCAACATGAGTACGCTCATGTGGAGTGCAGCGGTGATCGTATTCCTTATTGGTCTCATTTCGGAGCAAATCACCGCGCTTACTTACCGTCTGGACGCCAGGCAGGATGATCGGCGATGACCTCCCCTGACGCATCCCAAGATCATCGCGAGATCCGTGATTTCTACGAACAAACTTACTATGGAAAACTCGGGATTCGTCGCTGCATTCCTTGGCATTGTCGACGAATTGCCAGAAAGTTTGGTTCGTTTGGAGGCGATATGGTGCTGGATGTAGCCTGTGGAACAGGCGAGTGGCTTGAGCATTTTGCATCGCAAGGGGCGCAAGTTGGCGGCATTGACCTGTCGGCTAGAGCAATTGCTGAGTGTGAGCGAGTTTTGCCCCAAGGTGAGTTTCATACCGGCCCTGCAGAGGTGCTACCGTTCGCCACGGGTCGGTTTGACGCTGTTACGTGTATGGGTTCGTTGGAGCATTTCATAGATAAGCCAGCGGCACTGCGGGAAATGATTCGGGTTTCCACGCCTACTGCTCGTTTCATGATCCTCGTGCCCAATGCTGGCTTCCTCACTCGCAAGCTTGGTCTTTTTCGGGGTACGCACCAGGTGGCAGTGCGGGAAGATGTGCTTGAAATCGATCAGTGGACCGCATTGTTCGAAAGCGTCGGTCTCTCGGTATATTCGCGATGGCGGGACCTACATCCTCTAAGCATTTCGTGGATCACCAACGGTTCGTGGGTACGGATTCCCCTTCGTATGATTCAGGCTTTCGCTCTCACGCTTTGGCCGGTCCGTTGGCAATATCAGGTGTATTTCTTTTGCAAAAAGAAAACCCCATAGCGCTGTGCACAATGCTCGTTTCCCGGAATCTGCCACCACTTCGCGGCGGTATGGAACGGCTAAACTTGCATATAGCACGAGAACTTTCTGCCATGGGGAAGCTCATCGTCATCGGGCCTTCGGGTTGTCGAGTTAGCCTTCCATCATCGGTCACGGTGGACGAACTGGCGGTACAACCGCTCCCTTTGTTTTTGCTTCGTGCCGCCTGGCGTGCGCTGATCCGCGCAATCGGTTCGCGTCCTCGCGTGATTGTCGCGGGGAGTGGCCTTGCTGCGCCCATCGCCGTCATCACTGCCAGATTGCGTGGCGCCCGCAGCGTCGTCTATCTCCATGGACTAGACCTCGTTGTCGACCACTCAGTCTATCGACTGCTATGGCTGCCTTGGATTCGTCGTTGCGACACGTGCATCGCAAACAGTGCAAGCACGCTACAACTAGCGATCGATGCGGGGGTGAGGCCATCGCGTCTTAAGGTTGTCCACCCGGGCGTGACTCTTCCCGATGATATTTCCACTTTGCACTGTGAGGAATTTCGTCAATCCATGGGATGGGAGGGACGGAAGGTAATGCTTTCCGTGGGAAGGCTGACTCAGCGGAAGGGATTGGTGGAGTTCGTTCAAGACGTGCTTCCGTTGATCGTCGCACGTTACCCGGGTGTTCTGCTGGTGGTAATTGGCGACGACGCCCCCGACGCGCTTGCTGGCGGTCGCTCCAACGTACGAGCGCGCGTGATCGCGATTTCCGAGCGGCTTGGCCTTTCTGGCAACATTCATTTGCTCGGCCCGTGCGACGAATCCACATTGAAGCTGTCGCTGGCCACGGCGGACGTACACGTGTTCCCCGTGCGGGCCGTTGCCGGTGATGTCGAAGGTTTTGGGATGGTGGCGATTGAGGCAGCCGCGCACGGCCTGCCAACGATCGCGTACGCAGTGGGTGGTGTGCCGGATGCTGTAGAAGACGGAGTATCCGGGTGGTTGGTAGAGGCGGGTGATGAAGTGGGTTTTTCCAACCGCATTATCGAGACCCTAGCTGACGGACGAAAGGCCTGGGACGGCGGAGCGCGACGATTTGCGGCCGCGTTCTCTTGGGACAACTTCGGCCGCAAGTTCCGCGAGACTATCGCATGACACCGCGCGTCCTGGTCGATCCGACAGACATGCACAATATTGCCGAAAGCATTCTCGAGATGGATGCCTTCGTCGCCGTGATAGTTACATTCCATCCGGATATCATGGTGCTTACACGTCAAGCGACTGCACTGGGCGAACTAGCCGCGGTAGTAATTGTGGATAATGGGTCGACAGTTGCTGAAGTGGACGGGTTACGAGCGCTGGCGAGTGGGACGACCGGTCGAATTTTTCTTGTCGAAGCCGGACGGAATCTCGGGCTCGCCGGAGGCCTGAACCTTGGTGTGGCTGAGGCAAAACGCTACGTACCCAATTCTTCTGCGGTGCTCTTGCTGGATCAGGATTCGGAGTTTTTCGATGATGTACCTGGAAAGTTGCTCGCGCGGCTGAATCAGGTGCAGGCCGAAAACGGTACAGCGTGCTGCGTTGGCCCTTCAATGGATGACATTTCTACCGGAATGTCGCACGGATTCCATCACATCGTCGGAGGCTGGCGCTGGGCGCGTGCCTATCCCACCAGCATGGGCGACTTGCCAATGTCGGTGGCTAACCTCAATGGCAGCGGCACCACGATGCCACTGGCGTTGTACGAATTGCTCGGCGGCATGGATGCGGATCTGTTCATCGACCACGTCGACACCGAGTGGTCATTTCGTGTGCTTGCGGCCGGCGGACTGTTGTTCGGCGATCCAACTGTTTCGTTCACTCATCGAATGGGTGAGGCAGGCCGTCGAATATGGTTACTGGGCTGGCGCGTGTGGCCCGAGCGATCACCTCTTCGGCACCAGTTTCTCTATCGAAACACTCTAAGACTTCTTCGGCGGCCATATGTCCCCCGGGTGTGGAAATGTTGGGCCCTCGCCAAAATGATCGTGACCTTTTTCATAACTCTTGCGATTGATTCGCGCCGAGGCGCCCAGGTGCGCGCCATGCGGACTGGAGTTGTTGAAGGCTGGCGACGTTAACACCAGGATTAATTGTCGTCGTCCGTCGAGCCGTGGGCGATGCGCTCCCGAAGGCTGCTGATCTCGGCGTCTAGACTGCCGCCTCGATTGAGAGCTTCGAGACGAATTTGTTGCTCTCTGACTTTTGACCACTGGGACGTGGCTGCGTACATTCGAGCGAGCGTAACGTGGTAGACCGGCTCGGATGGAATGGCGACCGTTGCGCGCTCTAGAAGTGAAATGGCTAGGGAGCGATTCGCTAAAGCGTTCCAGGCAAAGTCCCCATATATCGCCATAAGGCGAGCGCTCGGTCCAGGTTGTTGCATCGCGGCCTCAAAGCTGGTCTGTAGCTGCGAAGCCGGAAAGTCGCATTTCTTATCTACAAGACAGCGAGAAAGCGCGTCAAGCGAACTCTCGTCCTGGACACCTGCAGGCCGCGCCCGAAGCTTTCGATCCATACTTTGCCACCACACATCCTTGATTGGTCGATGCATGTGTGCGTTGAAGAATATTAGTGCCTGTTCGGCGAGAATGGATGACCCTGGAATTGCGGCTGCCTTTTCGAGCGGCGAGTATGCGAGTGGAGTAAAGGGTGAGGCTGGATCGTAGTGGGAATAAATGATGTAGGTGCGTCCAAGTTCATACTGGGCGCGAGGAGAGCCCGGCGCACGCCACGCGAGGTCCCTTGCAAGTGCAAGGGGATCCCCCCAGGCGATGCTTGCAATCGCAGTCTGGAAAAGCCAGTAGGACAAGAGTGCCGCAAGGAGTGCGCGACGGGCGACAGGCATCGGTAGTAGGTTGTTCCCGCACCCTCTCCGAACAATCAGCGGCGGCACTACGACAAGCAAGATTCCAATGCTAGAAAAGTAGTTTCTATGTTCATAGACGAGTTCCAGCGGGAGTATTGTTCCGGTGAGTAGATTGGAGCCAAAGTAAAGAGCGATCCCTAAGGTCGCCAATGGATACCGCGAACGAAACAGCGCGGCAAAAGCGACCAGCATCGCCAAGAAAACGTACGATGCAATTGTTGTCCATGGTGAGAATAGAGACGTCGAAATCACATAATCGTCGTGGTAGAAGGACAATGCATGTGGTGTTGGGAAGATCGTCGAAAAAATATACCCCGAAACAATTCTTCCTTCGGAGAGAAGACGAGTGGCGAGGGTAAAGTCGCGGCGTATCCATGCGGCCGGATCAAGTACTTCTGGAATAAGAATCGCAAGCCCGGCTATCGCTGGGATAGCGAGGGTCGCCATGAAGAAAACCAAGATACGTCGATCGACAGGGCGAATCATCGCGGGATCACCGTAACGAATAACCGTCATTTCGATCGCAAGGGCATACAACGGCAACATTACGGCCGTTTCCTTAGCAAGGCTGCCAAGAAATGTTCCAAGTACGACACTTCCCATCGATAACAATAGCCCTCGTTGGCTAGTGAGCGATCTCGAACGACCTTCAACGTAGCCGATCAACCCCAATAGCACGAATACATTGGCAAGGCTCTCCATGCGCTGCACGACGTAGACAACTGCGGTGACGTTGATGGGTAGTGCCATCCACGCGAACGCAACCAAGAGAGCAATCCATCGTCGCTGCGTTTCGGATTGGCTCTGATGGATGAATCTCAGGATGCGCGTTATGAGAGCGAACAGCAGCACGCCATTGAGGAGGTGAACAAAAATGTTCGTTACCTTGAACCCATACGGGTTCATGCCGGCAATCAGGTAGTTTGCAGCGAAGCTAAGCGAAGCAAGCGGGCGTCTGAATTCGCTGGCTGGAGAGGACAGCGCGGCTCGCACCAAATTTGGCACCGTCACGTTGTCAGGTTGTACCGAAGCGTTGTCGACAATATTGGGAAAGTCGTCGAAGAGGAATCCGCCACTTGTGGCAGGCCAGTAGGTGGCCGCGACGACGCCGAGTACGACGACAAGCCCGAGCCATATAGTAAGTCGATGAGGGATAGTCAATGCAGTACCTGTTGGTTTTTCTTCGCGAGGTCGGCGACAAGGGTAGCGCTCAATTGGGCTGACTCGTTCTCCCAATAGTGCTGACGGCCCAGAACCCACGCATGCACCGCAGGCATACCGAACCCAGGCTTTTCAACCCGGGTTTTGACGGATTCAAATACGGCAAGATGTTCAAGCCCTTCCCGAGGATGCCCATAAGCCCCAAGTGTTGCCGCCTGTTCCAGTGCCACTGCTGGACGTATTTGTAACAACAGCGCCTGATTGAAATAAGTCAGTGCCGCGGCGACGTTACCTTGCTGCAACGCGATCATGCCCTGCATGTGGACCAGATCCTGTTGTCGCCCGGAAGGGAGGTAGGGGTTGCGCAATCCCGAAGAAACAAGCGTCTTTAAGGCCATCATGTTCAAGTTTGCGCATTCGCCGCGTGTGGCCGAGTCGATAGCTCGGGTGAACCAAGAGCTAAGCAGTGTCCCGGGGTCGCGAGTGACCTGCAAGGCGTGCGCCGCGTCTGCCAACGTGGAAGTGTTGGCTGTTCCGAGAGCGCACTCGGCGCCGAGCAAATTGAAAGCGATCTGCACTTGATCTGGTTGGGCGAGTAGAAGAGGGCGTAGGCGTCTTATCGCGGCTTCTGGATTCCCTTGCTGAACTTCCGCTTGAGCAGCATTTGCCTGAGCTCGCATTGATCCAGGGTTAATGCGAGCCCAAACCATGCCCTGCTCTTTTTCATTGCCCCATAGTGTTGCATTCGAGAATGTAAGCGATGCGAGAAGTAGCACGAGTATTCCCGCAATCATGGGTTTGAGCCATTGTGTTCTTCTCGTCGCATCTGAAGCTGAAGCAGCATCTTTCCTTTGCCAATCACCAGCCAACCATTGCCCCAATGGCCAGAACATTAGAAGGGCTGGCACGTAGTTCCTGTGCTCGTAGTACAGTTCCAGCGGGATTGTGGTTGATTCAATGAGGTGACCCACTAGAAAAAACACTATGGCAGCGGCGACTGCTGGAAAGCGATTTCTACAGCCCAATGCGATGGCCGCTAGTGCAGCTAGCGCCGCAATCGCCACCGACGTTGAAGCTGGATGGAATAGCGAAGTGGAGATGACGACTTGGTCGTTGAAGACCCCCGGACTATAGGGTCTGGGAAGCCAGAGTAATCGCAGGTAGGTCCACAGCACGCGTGGTTCGGTCAAGAGTCGCTCGCCGATGCTCCAGGGTCGTGGCCCGGTTCCGTGAACATGTGCATTGATGCCTGCCATTACAAGATAAGCAACGACGCAAAATGTGGGAATCCATCCTGCTATAACAATTGCTAGGTGGTGACCTCGTGTTCGTCGTGTTTCGGTGTCGCATCGAAATATCACGTATTCCATTACGAGCATGAAAGTTGGTAGTAGAGCGCCATTCGCCTTGGCCATGACGCCGAGCGCGGTAGCTGCGCCAAATCCAATAACCAACAAAGTCGCGTTCGATGTGTTTCCGGCGATGAACTGTTTTCGCGCGAAAGTCCATAGCAATAGCCCGGCCAGTGTCGTCATAGCGGGGATCATTGCTTCTCGTTGGACGACATACATTGTCGTCGAGACGAATAAAGGGTGCAGAAGCCAAAGTGCGGCACCCAATAGCGCAGCAAAGTCGATACGCCAGTTTTTTTGGGTTTGGATTGTCGTGGGGGCAAGAGCCGTCCCCAGACGCCTCAGCAAAATTGCCAGCAGCATCCCATTCAGCATGTGGAGGAGCAGATTGGTGCGCTTGAAATCGAATGGGTCTGCTGGCCAGTCGTTAGCGTCAATTAGAAAGCTGAGGACCGCTAATGGTCTACCCGTGGGATCTGCGTTTCCTGACGTTATATAGCGAGCGAAGCTAGCGGCGTTGTCCACCCTCCCTTCGGCTCCGAGGGAAGGGAGGTTGGCAAAATCATCGAACAGGAAAGGGCCATGGAGCCCTGGGAGATATACCAGACTCAGCAACAGTGCTGCGGCCAGTCCAGCCTCGAAAAAGTGATGCTGGACAAGTCGTGCAAAATACTTCACGTTAGCCGCCGGCCTTTGAGGTGATGCGTCAAATAGAAGGAGAGCTATTGAATCAATAAGCGTGCGTAAACACGTTCACTATACCGACAATCAACGCCGACACCCATGTGATACGCGTTACTTTGTCTACAAATTCCAAAAAAAAGGGCCGCATAGAGCGGCCCTTTTCCGTACTTCAACAAAAAACCCTAAATCAGGATCAGCCCTTACTTGCGGCAGGATGACGGCAGGTACTTGCCATCGACACCGGCGGTAGCAGCAGGCTTGCATGTCCAGGCGATAGCGCCCGTCTTTGTGATCGGCGACAGCAAAAGAGCTTTGCTCGAGAGGTTCTTATTGGCTTTCGCGCCCAAGCCATTGCTGCCGGCACCGTAGTTGATCGTGATCACGCCGGTCGTTTCAACGTTAAGACTACCAACGTAGCTACCGCCGATAGAGGAGTTCTTGGCCAGGCCGACCGAGGCGTTACCGCCGGAATTGGTCAAGTCACCCTTGTTGGTATAGAACTCGGCAACGGCCGTCTTGGCGCCGTCAGCCAGCGACAGACCTTCCGAAACCTGCGAGCGGATGGTGTAGTCCTGATAGGCCGGGATGGCAATGGCAGCCAGGATGGCGATGATTGCAACCACGATCATCAGTTCGATGAGCGTGAAGCCTTTCTGCACAGTCTTCATGGTGATTCCTTGGATATCTGGTTAGCTAACCGGAAGATTAAAGTGATGCCCCCTGAGCCCTAGTCCCGGATCCCCTAGGTGGGTCCGGGGCCCCTCCCTTCACTTGTCAGGAACGACCAGGAAGCTCGGCCGAGGCGGTGCATGTAACGTGCCAGCCTAGGCGGCGCTATTTCCTCACATCTCTCGACGCCAGGAATGTGTGTCCAGTCACGTCTGCAGAGTCTGCTATGGAATGTTGGATCTGCGAGTTGTTGCTCTACAATACAGCAATGCCCAATCGCGTCACAAAGTGACGTGCAATGTCAGGCTGGGCGGCAAAACGAGGGAAGATATTTACTCGGCATACTTCTGCCGCCGCACTTCCAAATAATGCTGCCTGCATTGGTTATGGGTGAGAGGAGTATCGATCCGCCCTGTACGTTCGCGTTTGCCTTCGGTCCGGTGAAATCGACAGAAATAAGTCCGTCCGTCACCACCAGATTGGATGCGTAGCTACCGTTGATTGAGCCCGCTTGGGCGAGCCCGGCGGATTCATTGCCATGCGGATACCGCCCCGTATTTGCAACAAAATCCCACACTGCTGTCTTGGCCCCAGTAGCCAGGCTGATGCCCTCGCTTACCTGTGAGCGAATCAGGTAATCCTGATACGCCGGTATGGCGATGGCGGCTAGTATGGCAATGATCGCAACCACGATCATCAACTCGATCAGCGTAAAACCGCGACCGGCTCGCTGTGGCAACATGGCAAGCTCCCCTGTATGGACATCGTTTCCGCTTGGCATGTTTCGTACCAAACTACCGCCTCATGCAGGAATAGCAGGATCCATACCAGATGAGCGCTGGTCAATAAGCCGGCTGTGAAAACCGTGACAGCGTCAGCAGAGCCGGCGGATGATTGACGCCGCCTAAAGGTTACCGGGCTCCGTGCATCCAGCGCTTGATCAACGGCGCTACCACCAAGGCCAACACCGCCGCCCCAAATCCCACCCAAACCATCTTGTCAAACAACTCCCCATACTTCGCACTAGCCACCGCAAAATCAATCTTCCCATCCAGCGGAATATCCAGCGCCGCCCATTTCCCAAAGATCGAAGCCACCTGCTCGGATAGCGACGTCCCCAGCCACCAGGCACCCATCATCAACCCCACTACCTGCGGCACGGAAAGCTCCGCCACCGCCGCCAGACCGATAGGCGCCAAGGCCACCTCGCCCACCTCGATCAGGAAATAAGCCAGTACGATCCACCACACGCTACCCAGCGATGTTGCGGTTACCGTGGCATTGCCCATAGCCAGCGGCAGGAAGGCCAGCCCCGCAAAAGCCAAACCGATGGCACTTTTGTTCGCCTTGCTGGGGTTCCAGCCTCGTCGTTCCAGCGCCGGCCATAGCCAGGCAAAAAACGGGGAAATCAGCACAATGAAAAACGCACCCAGGTAGGTAAGCGAACTCGCCGTCTGCGGCAGCACCACGCAGTCGCGCAGGATCAGCACAGTGCCCACCACGGTAAGACCACCCAGCAGCAACTTGCGCAGCCGCTTGGATTTCATCGCCAGGGCAGCGCCCACCACGAACGGGCTGGCAATCAGCGGGATGATCGACCACGGCACAGGGTGACCCTCGCGGATCACCATCGAGGGAAACAAATCCTTGCCCAGCATCCGGTCGTTGAACAGCACCCACGAGCCGTAGGTCTGCTCATATAGAGAGAAAAACAGCAGGCATACCGCCACAAAGAATACGCAAGCCAGCATGCGGTGACGCTGCACCTTGTCGCAGCGCACGGTCACGTACCAGGCAAGCCATCCCAGCCAGCCGGCCATGGTCGCCAGCTGCAGCCACAGCACGGCATTGCCCAACTGCATCAGCCCCCAAAGCACCGGTAGCGCAAAAGCCGCGCCCAGATAAATCGCCCACTCGGCATTGATTGGCCCCAGCACCCGTCGCTTCAGCCGCTCCATGCTGGGCGGCTCGGCATGCCCCTGCAGGTGCCGTTGCCCGGTGACGAATACCGCTAGCCCCGCCAGCATGCCGATGCCCGCCGCGCCGAAGCCGTAGCTCCACCCATAGGCTTCACCCAGGTAACCGCAGATGATCGCCGAGAACAGCGCGCCCACGTTGATACCGGCATAAAACAAGGTAAAGCCCGAATCTAGCCGGGGATCGTTCTCTGGGTAAAGCTTGCCCACCACGGTAGAGATATTGGGCTTCAAGAACCCCACGCCGCTGATGATCAATGCCAGCGAAAGATAGAAAACGCCCAGCGCAAAGAGGTCCCGATGCACCACGCCATCGGCGCCCATCGTGGCCTGATGGCCCTCCACCGCCATACCCAGGTGACCCAGGCAAAGCAACACGCCGCCCAGCACCACCGCCTTGCGCATCCCTAAAAACCGGTCAGCCAGGATCCCGCCGAGCACCGGGGTGGCATACACCAAGCCGCCATACGCCCCGATCAGGGTCAGGCTTTCGACGTCGGAAAACCCATGGTGCTTGATCAGGTACAGCGCCAGCAGGGCCTTCATGCCGTAGAACGAAAACCGCTCCCACATCTCGGTAAAGAAGCAGACGTACAGGCCCTTGGGGTGGCCGAACAGGTCTTCGCCCGGATCGTAAGCCGGGGCGTCGTCAAGGGTCATGCGTTGGAGCCTGCCGCGTGGTAACGGCCCGGAGTATGCCGGGAAACGGCGGGCTGATGGGGGACAACCCTTGCGCCACGCCCGCGCGCCGCTTACCGTCACGGCCTGGAACGTCACGCCCACGGAGTGCCCATGAAACCCTTGTTCGCCGCGCTTGCCCTGGCGCTTGTCGCCGGCCCCGCCCTGGCCGCCGACGGCCCGCATCCGTTCTCCGTTCGCGACCTGGTGATGATGGATCGAGTAGGCGATCCCCAGCTTTCGCCGGATGGCCGCTTCGCCGCCTTCACTGTGCGCTCCACCGACTATGCGGCCAACAAGGGCAACACGGCGATCTACCTGCTGAACCTGGACAAGGGCGGCATGCCGGTAAAGCTCTCCGACAAGGGCAACACCCCGCGCTGGGCGCCGGATGGCTCGGCCGTGTACTACCTGGCCAACGCCGGGGATACCTCGCAACTCTTCCGCCAAAACGTAGATACCAAGGGCAAGTCGCTTGCCGCAACCGGTGCGGCCACCCAGGTGACCTCCACGGTGCTGGACGTCGACAGTTACAAGCTGTCCCCCGACGGAAGCCACGTGCTGCTGTCGATGGAAGTGTTCACCGACTGTGCCGACCTTTCCTGCACCAAGGAAAAGCTGGACGGTCGAGAGAAAGACAAGGCCTCTGGCACCATCTATAACAAGGTGTTCGTGCGCCACTGGGACACCTGGGAAGACGGCCGCCGCTCGCAGCTCTTTATCGCCCCAACCACTGGCGCCACCGCCGAGCCTACGCTCCTCACTCGTGGCATCGATGGCGACGTCCCGGGCAAGCCCGAGGGTAGCGACGATGAGTTCTCGTTCTCGCCCGACGGCCGCTCGGTGTTCTTCGACGTGCGTATCGCCGGCACCAGCGAGCCATGGTCAACCAACTTCGATATCTACCAGGTGCCCGCTGATGCCTCGGCTGCACCGAAAAACCTGACCCAGGCCAATCAGGCCTGGGACGCCAACCCGTTGGTGTCGCACGATGGGCAAACGCTGTACTACACCGCGATGAAGGAGCCCGGCTACGAGGCCGACCGCTTCGGCATCATGGCTATGGACCTGTCTACGGGCACCGCCCGCGAAGTGGCGCCGAACTGGGATCGCTCCGCCGGCAGCCTGCAGATCAGCGCCGACGGCAAGACGCTCTACACCACCACCGACGACAACGGCCAGCATGCGCTGTTCGCCATCGACGTCGCTTCAGGCAAGGCAACCAAACTCACCGACAAGGGATCCATCGGCGGGTTTGCGCTGGGAACGAAGCGCATCCTGTTGCAGCGTGACGACCTTAAAGTACCCGCCGACCTTTACATCGCCGATACCCGCGGCAAGGGCCTGAAGCAGGTCACCCATTACAACGCCGCGCGCATCAAGAACGCCAAAACGGGTGAGCCCGAATTCTTCACCTTCAAGGGCTGGAACAACGAGATGGTGCAGGGCTATGTGGTCAAGCCCGTCGGCTACAAGAAGGGCAAGAAGTACCCGATAGCCTTCATCATCCACGGTGGCCCGCAGGGCGCCATGAACGATAGCTGGAGCTATCGCTGGAATCCGCAGACATACGCCGGCCAGGGCTTCGCCGTGGTCACCATCAACTTCCATGGTTCCACCGGCTACGGCCAGGCCTTCACCGAAAGCATCTCCGGTGACTGGGGCGGAAAGCCGCTTGACGACCTCAAAGCCGGCTGGTCGGCGGCGCTTTCCAAGTACACCTTCCTCGACGGCGACCGCGCCTGCGCCCTGGGTGCCAGCTATGGCGGTTACATGGTGTACTGGATGGCCGGCAACTGGAACCAGCCGTTCAAGTGCTTCGTCGACCACGACGGTGTGTTCGACGCCCGTGCCATGTACTACGAAACCGAGGAATTGTGGTTTGAGGAAAAGGAAAACGGCGGCGAGCAGTTCGAGCACCCGGAAAACTACGAGAAATTCAACCCGGTCAACCATGTGAAGGACTGGCGCGTACCGATGCTGATCGTCCACTCGGCCAAGGATTACCGCATCCCTGAAACCCAGGGCCTGGGTGCCTTCAACGCGCTACAGCGTCGCGGCATCCCCAGCCAGCTGCTGCACTTCCCGGATGAGAACCACTTGGTGCTAAAGCCGCAGAACAGCGTGCAGTGGCATGAGACGGTGAATGCTTGGTTGAAGCGGTGGACAGCAAAGGATTCGGAGTAGCGCCAAAAGGGGTCAGAGTAATTATTCCGACCCCCTCGGCCATCCCATGGACGAATTACCTTTCCTGATCTTCGGCGCCCCCGCTATCGGCGAAGAAGAAATCGCCGAAGTCGTCGACTGCATGCGCTCGGGCTGGCTTGGTACCGGGCCCCGAGTGGCGCGGTTCGAGGCGGATTTCGCTGCCTACCGGGGTGTGGGCCCACAGCACGTGGCGGCCGTCAATTCCTGCACGGCCGCCCTGCACGTAAGCATGGTGGCGGCGGGCCTGGAACCGGGCTCCGAAGTTATCACCACGCCGCTCACCTTCTGCGCCACGGTGAACGCGATCATGCACGCGGGGCTTACCCCGGTGCTGGCCGACGTGGACGAGACCACGGGGAATATCGATCCCGATGCCATCGAGGCAGCGATAACCCCGCGCACGCGTGCCATCGTGCCGGTGCATTTCGCTGGTCGGCCGTGCGAGATGGACCGTATCGTGGCTATCGCGGAAAAACACGGCCTGGTGATTATCGAAGATTGTGCCCACGCCATTGAAACCGAGTACCACGGCACGCCGGCCGGGCGCTTCGGTGACTTCGGCTGCTTCAGTTTCTACGTCACCAAGAACGTGGTGACGGGGGAGGGTGGCATGATCCTGGGGCGGGATGAGGAAAAGATCGCGCGGGCGCGGATCCTGGCCTTGCACGGCATGAGCAAGGACGCCTGGCATCGTTTCGGCGACGCAGGCTACAAGCACTACCAGGTGGTCGAGTGTGGTTTCAAATACAACATGATGGACATGCAGGCGGCGATTGGTCTGCACCAATTGGCCAAGGTCGAGAAGCATTGGCTGCGCCGACAGCAGATATGGCATGCATACGATGAAGCACTGGCAGAGCTGCCGATCACGCTACCTGCCGAAGCAGCTCCATATACCCGGCATGGGCTGCATCTCTACACGATTCGTGTGGACCACGAGCGTTGCGGAATCGCGCGCGATGATTTTCTCGATGCGATGAACAAGCAGCGCATCGGTACAGGCGTACATTATCTCTCTGTTGCCGAGCATCCGTACTACCGGGAAACTTTCGGCTGGGAGGCGGAGCGATGGCCCCACGCCATGGCTTGGGGTCGGCAGACGGTGAGCTTGCCGCTTTCTCCCGGCATGAGTGATGCCGATATTGAAAGCGTAGTCAGTGCAGTGCGTGCGGTAGTGCGGGCACGATCGCAGAGAAAGTAATATCGCAATAAAGCATAGCCTAGAGTCGAAAAATCGATCGACGGAAATGGTTCCGGGGTGTGGGCCGCTATTTTGTCTTGCCCGATAAAGTCCGTTGCAACGCCCAGAGTAGATTCATCTTGTTTTCTTGTGTCCAGCGAGGATCATCCAGGATTTTAATGGCTCCTTGTAGCCGTCGCTCAATTTCCAGGCGACTAGTCTCCTTCATACCTTGGGGACGAGCGCTCTGTAGTGACGCAAGTTGAGACTCGTAGAATGAACGAGCTGCTCCGAAATCGTTCAATGTGACGAGGAGAAAGCCAATGTCCGGTAATCCATATTCGTGAGGTGATAATTCCCTTATCGCTGCTCTCGACCTAGCCTCAAGTTTAGGTGTCGGCTTAAGAAGGTAAAGGCCCATGTAGCTATTTATGATTAGCTGCTTGTCCTTTGGTGGGCACGGTGTGGCTTCTGTCATTGCAATAGCTTCTTCAAACAACGCTTGACGATATAGAGCTATTGCCTTCCGCCAAGTATCGTCATGAAGAGTGCATTTCGGTGGGCCGTCTGTCGAGGTGCATGCACTCAACAACGATGCTGCTAGCACTAAGAAAAGCAACTTGTTTTTTTGAGTCTTCATATTGTCGATTCCATGGACAGAGTTCCTTATCTGTAGTGGTCAACTAACCCCGGACACCGGGTTAAGTTTTTCCTCGGCAACTGCCGGCTCGAGGCCGCCGTTGAAATGATGCGGTCGAATCTTGTTGTAACGCCGCACCAAGTAATAGCTGATGTCGCGACCTGCTTCTACTGCGGTGGCGTAACCGGTCGACTGACAGGTGTACCGCTTGCCACTCATAAAGACCTCCTCGGTTGCCAGAAATCACGGCTCGGAGTGGTCTACAAAGGCTGGTCGGTCCATCTATCAACTGCCCAAGGTTGGACGCGTAGCCCAGAGACGAAGCGCATTGAGCATAGTTGGATGTTCATGTCCACATCACTTTTGCGACGATTCGCATATGGCTTCGCAGCGCAAGACCCGGGATCATTGACGGGTTGCCGAGGAACCGGCAACCGGGTGTCGAAACCTGTACGTTCGTCGGGCCCCGCAGCATCGTCTGCGGGGCCCGGGGTTTACCGTCTTGCGGCGGGCGACCAGGCGGGCGTATGCCCGGCCGTTGACGTACGGTTTTCGACCCTGGCTCGCCCGCCACCCTACCCATAAACGGGCCCGGCCTACGAGCTATGGGGGCGGATGAGCACGCCAGGCTGGCGTAAGTAGCCCGGGCTCGTTGTCGCCACGCGGTGACAGGGCCCCGGTGAGGGTGCAGTGCCTGGCGTGTTCATCCGCCCGATCCGTTATCCGCGGAGCGGTTGTAGGAATAGGCCCATTCACCACGAGAACACCGGTCGGTCGACATTCGGCTAGACTCCGCAGCCACTCGCGACCACGGACGGAAACGAACGGTGCCAGTCTTGCCACGCCGGCGCGCCATCGCGCTCGGCACATTAATGCTTTCCAGCAGCGTGTACGCTCAGTTCTCCCCCGATCAGCAGGAGCAGCGTGACCGCGCCCAACGTGAAGCGCGCGCACGGCAGGCTCAGCAGCAAGCGCCCGATGTACGAATCGAGGGGCCAGCTTCACACTATCAATGGCGGCAAACCACGCTTCCAGTGGAAGAGGGGTGCCATCGCCTCGCCGCCATTCATCTGGAGGGCGAACACGCCGGGCGCTTCGCCTTCGCCCAGCGCTACCTTGATCGCTACCGTGGCCAATGCGTCGGTACCGAAGGCCTGAACCTGATCGTACGACGTGTATCCGACCTGATCGTGGAACGTGGGTACGTCACCACGCGTGTTGGCGTACCGCCCCATGCTTTCGACGGTGGCGCGCTGCGATTGGCGCTTGTGGCCGGTACGATCCATGACGTTCGCATGGCCAACTCCGGCGCCGTTACCGGCGATTGGCGATTTGCCCTGCCGTCTCGCCCTGGCGACCTGCTTAACCTGCGCGACATCGAGCAGGCGGTGGAGCAGTTCAAGCGTTTGTCTTCCCAGGACGTCAGCATCGACATCGCGCCAACCGATGTCCCCGGTGCGTCGGACCTGGTGATTTCAGTGGCGCGCACACGGCCCTGGCATGTGTTCGCCTCGCTCGATGACAGTGGCGCGCCGGCTACCGGTCGCCGCCAGGGCGCGCTGAACGGTACGTTCGACAACGTGCTGGGTATCAACGACGTGTTTAACCTGGGCATCAGTTCCAGCGTTCCGCAACTCGCCACGGCCGGTACGCGCGGGTGGAACGGCTTCTACTCCGTTCCGTGGGGACGATGGCTGGCGAGTATGTCGATGTCGGATTACCGCTACCAGCAGCAGGTCGACGGATTCCAGCAATCCTTCTTGAGTAGTGGCAAGTCGCGCACGGCGGATGTCACCCTGCAACGACTCGTCCACAGGGATTCCCACGGCAAGACGGCTGTAGAACTACGCCTGGGCAAGCGATGGGCGCATAGCTTCATCGAAGATGTCGAGATCCAGTCGCAGCGGCGCGATGTCACCTATGCGGAGCTTGCCCTGGTGCAACGGCAGTATCTGGGGCGCGCCCAGCTTGACCTGCGCGTGGCCCATCGCCGGGGCTTGTCGTGGCTGGGCGGCCAGGGCGATGCCGCCGGGCATCGCCGGGGTGAGCCGAGTTTCGCCTACGCGCTCACGACGCTTGATGCCAGCCTGGGTGTTCCCTTTGCCGTGGGCAAACTGCCCGTGCAGTGGACCAGTGAATACCGCGCGCAGCGAAGCGGTGAATCGCTCTATGGGTCGGAATTCATCAGCCTGGGCGGTCGTTACACGGTACGTGGGTTCAACGGCGAGCAGACCCTGGCGGGTGATCGCGGCTGGTATTGGCGAAACACGCTGTCCGCGCCGCTGGGTGCGTGGCCGGTGGCGGCCTATGTGGGTTTGGACACCGGGCACGTGGGAGGCCCGGGGGCAATCGGTTTGCAAGGAAAGTCGTTGCGCGGAACCGTGGTCGGTGTTCGAGGCAGCGTGGGAAAAGCAAGCTTCGATGTTTTCCTGGGCCGGCCCGTCGCCGGTGCAGGCCCGCTCGACGCACGTGCCCTGACGTCCGGTTTCCAACTTTCCTACGCGTTTTGATTCTGGTACCTGTCGGCGGTTTATACGTACGCATTGCGATGGCATGAACTTTATCGGCCACGCCGGCGCTGATATCGTCGTTTTATGAAAGCGCCAGGAAGGCGCACGGCCTAGATTCGGCTGTTTACATCAACAGTCCGCTGTGGCGGGCCAAGCAGGGATGACCATGAACAAGGACGTACGTCGTTTCCGCCCCACCCTGGCGGTGCTGGCGCTGGCCATTGCGCAAGCCCTGGCCCCGGCATACGCGCAGGTCACTCCCACGCCGCATGGCCCCGGCGTGGACCACGCCCCCAACGGCGCGCCTGTCGTCAATATCAAGGCTCCGTCGGGCGCGGGTGTCTCGCACAACACATACGAACATTTCAACGTTGATCGCCAGGGCCTGATCCTCAACAACGCGGGTAAGGTCAGCCTTACCCAACAGGCGGGTTACATCGCCGGCAACCCCAACATCACCGGCAACGGCGCGCGGGTGATCCTGAACGAGGTCACCTCCACCTCACGCAGTCACCTCAATGGCTTTACCGAAGTCGCCGGCCACAAGGCCGAGGTGGTGATCGCCAACCCCAACGGCATCACCTGCAACGGTTGCGGCTTCATTAACACCTCGCGCGGCACGCTCACCACGGGCACGCCCGTGTTCGGGGCCACGGGGAATCTCGATGCGTTCCGGGTCACCCGCGGGGACATCCGCCTGGAAGGCGAGGGCCTCAACGCCACTTACACCGATCGACTGGATTTGATCGCCCGGCAAGTCACGGCCAACGCCAAGGTCTGGGCCACCGAACTCAATGTCGTCGCCGGCAGCAACCTGGTCAGCCGCGACAGCCTCGCCACGACCGTGATCGCCGGCGAAGGCGCGGCGCCCTCACTGGCCGTGGACACGGCCCTGCTCGGCGGCATGTACGCCAACACCATCCGCCTGATCGCCACCGAAGCCGGCGTGGGCGTGCGAAACGACGGCGAGATGGCCAGCGCGGGGCAGTTCGAGTTCACGGCCGCGGGCGACGTGGTGCTCAACGGTAAGACGACGGCCGGTGGCAGCCTGGCCATTTCGACGCGAAACCTGCACAACGACGGCACGCTGGCGGCGCAGCAGAACCTTATCGCGCATACAACGGGTGACTTCACCTCCACCGGCAAGCTGTACGCCCTCGAGGGGACGCTCGATGCGGCAGTGTCGGGCACGTTCCGCAACACCGGCGATGCCTTCGCCAAGGGGCTCGCCAACGTCACGGCGGCGTACATCGTCAACGACGGCAGCTTTCAGGCTGGCACTGTGAGCTGGCTGGCGCACGCCTCGGTCGCACAGCGCGGCCAGTTGCTGGCGTCGGACACGCTTCGTATTGAGGCGGATCAGGCCGTACTCGGCGGCGACGTCCAGGCGGGCAACCTGTTGTCGGCCAGGGCAAACACGCTGGACCTCAGCGGCACCCTCGTCACCGGCCACTTCAACGCCGTGGTCGGTCGCTTCATCAGCACCGCCAGCTTGAATGGCGCTCGCTTCGACATCACGGCTGACCAGGCTGATGTGAAGGGCAACGCCTATGCGCGGGACGGCGCGCGCTGGACCGTCGGTGGCCTGTTCGCCCAGGAAGGCACCTTGGCCAGTGGCGGCGACCTGGATATCGAGGCGGGTCAACTCATCGCGGGCGGCGTGTTGGCTGCGGGTCTTGGCCTGGAAGGTGATCTCGGAAATGTCGGTGCGCTACGCATCCATGGTGGCGACCTAGCGGCTCATGGGCGCCTGCTGGCAGCGCAAGGCGTCACCGTGGATGGCGCGGCGGTGAACCTGCGCGGCACCCAAGTGCGCGGCCCGCAGGTGACATTGCGAGCACGCGAAGGCCTGGTCACGGCGGACGCCGATATCGCCACGGCCGGCGCGCTTTTCCTGCAGGGCGCGTCAATCGACAACCAGGGCGGTGAACTGCAGGGCACCGACGTGATGATCCAGGCGGGAAGCCTGGACAACCGCGGCGGCAGCCTGGTGCACACCGGCATTAACGCGCAGCGCCTGGTGTTCGCGGGCGACCTGTTGAACGACGACGGCCGTATCGCCAGTAACGCGGCGGTGTTCTACCTGGAGGCCGCCAACCTTTTCAATCGGCGTGGTGCCATCGAACACGCGGGCAGCGACTCGCTGATGTTCCGGACAGGGCTGATCGACAACCACCAGGGCCGCATCGCCGGCAACGGCCGCCTGATGGTCGACGTTGGCACGCTGGTGAATACCGGCGGGACGATCATCGGCGGCAACGTGACTGTCGCTGCCTCGCAGGCCTTCACCAATGGCGGCACGCTACAGGCCAGCGATGCGCTGACGGTGAATGCTTCCTCGCTGGACAACGGCGAAGGCGCCATCAAGCTCACGGGTGCAGGCCTGCTATCCATCTCGGCGGGCATGCTGCGTAACGCCGGCTTCATCGGTGGCAACGGTGCGTTGCAGCTGCGCGCCGAGACCTTGTTCAACCAGGGCCAGCTCTACGCTGGTACCTGGTTGGATACGGTGGTGACGGGCAGCGCCGTCAATCGTGGTGCATGGCAGGCGTTTCATGGGTTCACCCTGGTGGCGGGCTCGCTCGACAACGACGCGGGTGTGATCGAGGCGGGTAGTGAGAAGGATGACGCTACCCTCGCTATCACGTCGCGCTCGGTCAGCAATCGCGTGGGGCGCATCGCCAACGCGGCCGGTGGCGCGACGACGCTCCAGGTGGCCGACGCGTTGCTTAACGTGGGCGGCACGTTGGGTGGCCAGGGCGCACTGACACTCAGCGCCACCCGCGTCGACAACACCGGCGGAACCCTGGTCGGCAACGGCGACGTCACCTTGATCACCGGCGCGCTGGATAACACCGACGGCACGCTTTACGCCGCCGGCAGCCTTCTGTGGAACAACACCGCCGCCGGCTTCACCAACACCCGCGGCCAGCTCGGCGCCGGTGTGGACCTGGCCCTCACGCTCGCCTGGCTGGACAACGCCGGCGGCGCCGTGACCGCGCAGAACGATGCGGCACTCGCCCTGGGCGGCTTCTCAGGCATCGGTCGTGTGATCGCCGGGCGTGACCTCAGCTTGAGCCTTCCCGGCGACTACGTGCATGCGGCGGGGCAGGTCCTGAAGGCCAACCGCAACCTCACCCTCAACCTCGGCGGCGCCTTTCGCAATCAAGCGGGTGCGCTGCTGGAGAGCGTCGACGGGCTCACCGTGCGCGCGGCTTCGATTTACAACGAAGGCCATCTGATGGCCTTCCGCACGACGCTGGCGACGGGCTATCTGGACAATCGCTCGCGCATCGAGGGCGATGTCGTCGACATCCATGCCACGACCATCAATAACACCGGCAGCGTGATCGGCAGCGATGTCACCCTGCGCGCCGTGAACCTCACCAACGGCGCGGACCTTGGCACGACCATCCCCGATGGCCGCTACGACACGGGCCTGCTGGCCGCGACGCAGCGGCTGGCATTGTTCGTGTCCGGGACCTTCCTCAACCGCGATGCCCAGGTCTTCACCACCGGTGACCTCATCATCGCCGCCAATGAAGAAGGCGCCCGTGCCGGTGCCATCATCAATCGATCCGGCAGCATCGAGGCGGACGGCAACGTCGTGCTAGCCGCCACACAGATCACCAACGAGCGCCGCGTCTTCGACACCAGCACCGTGCAGCTGACCGAGGCCGAACGTGCCGCCAACCAGCTGGTGCATACCTCGGAAGTAAGGTTCCGCTACGACGATCCGGATCCCTTGCATCACCCGCCTTACGTGGATCCTTCACAGGTGATAAGCCGCGAGGAAATCGCCGCGGCCGAGGCCTTCTGTGCCGCCATGGCCAGTGACGACCACCTGCGCTGCATGGGCTATCGCAACGGCAGCGGTACCCCGTCGACCTTCGAGCGCATCATCACCGACACCATTACCGCGCGCACGCAGATCGACCGCACCAGCGCCGAAGGACGGATCCTGGCCGGCGGCGACATCGTCATTTCCGGCTCGCTGCGCAACGACAAGTCCACCCTGGCCGCGGGCCGCAACCTGGTCGTGAACGGGCAGGCACCGGGCCTGCTGGGCGAGGGAAGCCGCATGATCGGCGGTGAGCGCGTGGAGAATATCGGCTGGGTGCCCACGGCCACCATCGAGCGGTCGACCGCGCTGCGCGTGCTGTTCCAGCGCAGCAATGGCGGTGACGCGCCGTGGTTCACGGAAGGCTTCCGCACCTATGACACCCAGTTCTGGCACAGCGACATCGATCTGTCCGGCGGACTGCCCTCGTGGATCACGCTGACGCCCGGCCCCGTCGCGCAGGCGCGCATGACCGCGGGTGAGGCAGTGGACATCAGCGGCGAGGACATCACGCTGGGCAGCGTGGACGCCGACGGTAACCTGATCAATCCGGTGAACCTGGGCAACAACGGCGGCGGCAAGCCCGTCACCGGCGATGGCACCGGCATCGGCACCATCGGCGGCAGCACCGGCGTAGACCACATCGGGCCACCACCCGGGGCGCAGACCGTGGGCCAGATCACCTATCCCTCCGGTGGCCTGTTCACCAAGCGTCCCGACGGCGGCCTGCCGTATCTGATCGAAACCGATCCCCGCTTCGCCAACTACGGCAACTTCATCGGCAGCGACTACTTGCTGGGCCGCCTGAACTGGAGCGGCGAAGGCACCCTCAAGCGCCTGGGTGACGCCTTCTACGAGCAGCGCCTGGTGCTGGACCAGATCGCCTCGCTCACCGGCCGCCGCTTCCTGACCGACAGCGGCGACGCCATGGCCGAATACCGCGCCCTGATGGATTCAGGCGTGGCGGCCGCTGACCGCTTCGAGTTGAGCGTTGGCGTGGCGCTCACCACCGAACAGATGAGCCAGCTCACCGACGACCTGGTCTGGATGGTGAAGCAGAACGTCGACGGCCACGAAGTGCTGGTGCCGGTGGTGTATCTGTCGGCCGCACGCGCCGCCAGCGTCGCCACCGACGGCTCGGTGATCGCCGGCAGCACGGTGAACATCAATGCCAGCGGCACGCTGGAGCAGGCCGGTCGCGTGCAGGCCAGCAAGGATGCCAGCCTGAAAGCGGGAACACTGCTGAACAAGGGCGTAGTGTCGGCCGCAGGTACGTTGTCGTTGAACGCAGCGCAGGATCTGTTGAACACCGGTACGGTGTCGGGCGGCAATGTCAGCCTGGTTGCTGGTCGTGACCTTACCAGCCGTAACGATGCGCGCGTGGACCTTGGTTTTGCTGCTGGCGGCGCACTTACGGCCAGCGGTGACCTGACTGCGCAGGCGGGTCGTGACCTTACGTTGGGCGCCGTGCCTGTGACCGCCGGGCGCGACTTGGGCCTCGCCGCTGGCCGCGACATCAACCTCACCGCTACGCCGATCAAGGCCGGCGGTGATGCGCAGATTGTGGCGGGTCGCGACCTCAACCTGCTGGCGACGGGTAAGACGGAAGCCGCGATGCTGCCGAATGGCCGCAGTGAAGCCACTACGCACACGGTGAGCACGGTGACGGCGGGTGGTCATGCTTTGCTGGCGGCCGGTCGAGACCTGACATCGCAGGGTGCTGACGTCACTGGCCAGACGGTGACTGCTACCGCTGGCCGGGATATTGTCTTGAACGCCGTCACTGATCGCGCCATCGAGGCCACCGGCGGTAAGCAGGGCAAGAAGCAGGTCAGCACCACCACCATGGATGAGACCTTGCGCGGCACCAGCCTCGCGGGCAAAGAGGGCGTGCTGCTGGCCGCCGGTCGCGACCTGTCGGCCACCGCCGCGTCCGTCACCAGCGACAACGGCGACGTCACCCTTTCCGCCGGCCGCGATCTCACCCTCGACGCCGGCCACGAACGCCATACCGTCGAGACCACGACCAAGTCCAAGAAGAAAGGCCTGCTCGGCAGCAAAACCACCACCACCCGCGACACGGTGGATCAGAACCTTGCCATCGGCAGCCTGGTCAGCGGTGACAACGTGATGATGGCCGCCGGCCGCGACCTTACGACCCGCGCTGCCCAGGTCGGCGCCACGGGTGACGTGCTTCTGGCTGCCGGGAATAACCTGCACATTGGCACCGCAGAGAGCACCTACGAGGTGACCTCGTCGAAGAAGGTGGTGCGCAACGGCCTGATGGGGCAGGGCGGAAGCCTTCTGATCGGGCAGTCGAGCCAGGAGCAGGGATATCGCGAGAAGGTGACCACGCCCGAAGGCAGCCTGGTGGGTTCCACCGGTGGCAGCGTGACGCTCACCGCTGCCAACCTCGCGCGAATCACGGGCTCGGACATCTTGAGCGCTACGGGCACCACCATCGTGGGTAAGGATGTGACGGTGGAAGCGGCGCTGGAGACCCGGGAGACGACGCAGACGCAGAAGCAGAAGAGTGCTGGCCTGACCTTGGGTGTGTCCGGAGCAGCAGTGAGCGTCGCGCAGGGTGTCTATGGTGCGGTCAAACGATCCACGGAAGTCAAGGATGGGCGCCTGAAGGCTTTGTACGCCGCTCAGGCTGCACAAACTTTGTATTCCCCCGGTGCTGCATCCGGCATGGACCTCCCGCCCGGTCAATCGGGGGCGGACGTTCTCGCGGGTACACCCGGGCAGGTCGCCAGTGGCGCGGAGAGCGGCGGAGCCGAGGGCGCATCGCAAGCCAGCGGTATAAGTCTTCGCATTGGCCTTGGAGCGAACAGCGCCAGCAGTAAGGCAACAACCTACGACGAGCGAGCCATTGGTAGTTCGATCCGGAGCAGCGGCAACATAACGATCGCAGCGACAGGCGGTGACCTGACCATCGCAGGCAGCCAGATCGTGGGCAACAACGTCGCGCTCGCCGCCGCAAATGACATCCACCTGGTCAGCCAGCGAGAAGATCACCGCCAGGATACCGAGAACAAGAATTCAAGCGGCGGAATCGGACTCCAGGTCGGGACCAACATCGGTATCTATGCAGAAGCCTCCGCAGGTCGAGGCACTGGGACAGGTCGCGGCACGACAAACGCGGAATCCACCATCGACGCTACCGGAGTTCTGAGTCTGATTTCGGGCAACGACACCACGATCAAAGGCGCGCAACTTCGCGGCGATAGTGTCATCGCCACCATCGGCGGCAACCTCCGGATCGAAAGCGAACAGGACACTGACGACTACAAAAGCAAGCAACAGCAGGCTGGCGGAACGCTCATGGTGGGCATCGGCACCGGCAGCTATGGCGTCGGCGGCGGCGTCAACTACAATAAGAGCACCATCGACAGCACCTACGCAAGCGTCAACGAAGTCAGTGGGATCAGTGCCGGGGAAGGCGGTTTCGATATCTATGTGGGCGGAAAGACCCACTTGAAGGGCGGCGTGATCGCCAGCGCCGCGGATGCGTCGAAGAACATCCTGGACACCGGGTCACTCACATTCGAAAGTATCGAGAACCAGGCGAAATACAAGGCCACTCAGGTCGGCGTGAATCTCAGTACCGACGTTACGGCCATGGCAATCAGCAATGGCATCGGAGCTGCGGCAAGTATCGCCGTTCCAACGACGGACAACGGCAAAAGTACGACCCAATCGTCAGTCGCCCACGGCACCATAATCACCCGGGACGGTACCGCCGATCTGAGTGCACTCAATCGCGATGGTTCACTGGACAGCCAGGCATTAAAGCCCATATTCGACGAGGCGAAGGTCAGGGAGCAGATCGAGCTCGGTCAGGTTGCGTCGCAAGTGGGCATGACAGCGGTCGGTGACCTTGGTTTCAAGCCGGGAAGTAAAGAAAACGCGATTGCTCACGGAGTCGCCGGTGCCGCTATTGCTGCCCTTGGCGGTGGAAGTGCGCTTCAGGGCGCCGCAGGTGCGGTTGCAGGTGAGTTGGCGACGCAAGCCATGGCCAACTATCTCCGGAACGAGGCGCACATCGACCCGAATTCGGAACTGGGCAAGACGCTGATGCAGGCCGGAAGCATTCTGGTGGGCGCTTCCATGGGTGGAGAAAGCGGTGCGGCGACTAGCCTCGCTGGTATGAAGTTCAATGAACAGTTGCATCCGGATGCAGTGCATAAGGTCGGAAACGAATTGGCCGCAGCCTACGCGGCCGAACGCGGGATCACCAAAGAGCAAGCCGAAGGCGAATTGTTGCGCGCCATGATGGCGACGAACGATGGGTTTGCAGATCGGTATCTCGCCGACAAGGATTCTACCGAGAACCGCCAGTCGGCACTACAATTCCTCGTTGACAACAATGCAGTTACCCCGGACGGCCTTACTTACAAGCTTTACGCTAACGACAACGAACGGGACAACTCACAGCTAGGTGCATGGACGCTTCAGAAGGATTCGGAAGCCTATCAAATGATACTTTCAGCAATGAATCCCTCGGGTGCGCCAGAGAACTACCTTGCGTTGAATCAATACTTTAATGGATACACCGCCTACGACGCGGCAGAAGAACACTTTGCAAACGAAACACAGAAATTCGTTGACTTCAATGCCTCGATTGCAATGCTCGGGGGCGCGCCGTTTATGTTGCGGGCAGTCCCGCTTGTCGGATCGTCGGGCGCGACGGGTGTTACAAAAGGCGCTTCGGTCCTGCAGTACATCTGGGCTGGCAGGATTGGTATGGGAGCAACGTCGGGCGCTGTAAATGCCTTGGCTCAATCCGCCTCAGGAGGAGACGTGAGGTGGGCAGGTGTAGCCGGTAGCACCATTATTGGAATGGCAAGTCCTGGCGGTAGCATGTGGTGGACCGTCGGCGTGAACGCGTACGGCTCGGCAGCGGTAACTGGCTTTGAGAATCACATTTATGGCGAGAATAAGAGTATCGCCCAGAGCTTTGCTGTAGGTGGTCTTGGCGGCGCGGTCGGCCACGGAACCGGTGGCGTAACATTGAACTATCTGCGGGGCCTGATACCTGGACGAATTCATCCCGTAATAATTTCAAACACGACATCATCACTCTCTCAAGAGATGGTTACGACGACCGCGAGTCAGAGTGCGACAAATCCAAGCACGAAAATGAAAGAGAGTGTCGCACAGTGATAAAGCGTCTACTGGAGGCCACGGCGGCTTCGCTTATTCTAACGTTAGTCGGTTATCTCTTCCTGTTCGCTCTAGGGTTTGTATCCTCTTTATTTCGTGGCTCCGAGTTCCCTCTCGCGCACGTTGCCACCTTCGCCTTGCGCGGATCGGCAATTTTGGGTGCAGTGACATGGCTCTCGACGTTCTTTATCCGTGACTAGGACTCAGACGAGGACAAGGGCTTGGGCGCAAGCCTCATCCAGGGCGCTGCTACTAGTGCGATTGGTTACGGTTCGGGTGCTGCCACGACATTTGGTTGCGTTGCGTCATCCCTCTCAGGACGAAAATAGGGCGGTCGTGTAAAGATGCGAGTTATGATGATTCGACTAATGTTTACCGCGTCATGCTCAATGCGTTGAGCAAAACATCGCTGTTGGCGTTTGCTCAAATGGCTCTGTGGTTCGGGCTAATCCGGAAACGACACGACCATCAAGGGCGCGCAGCTTGCCGGCGACCGCGTGCTGGCAACCATTGGCGGCAACCTCCGCGTGGAAAGCGAGCAGGACACCGACGACTACGCCAGCAAGAGCGTCCAGGCAGGCGTCAAGGTGGTCTATGGTGCCGGCGTCAGCGTCAGTGCGAACTTCGACCAGAGCAAAGTCAAGAGCAACTATGCAGGCGTGAACGAGGTCAGTGGTATCAAGGCCGGCCAAGGCGGGTTCGACATCACAGTGGGCGGCAACACGCACCTGAAAGGCGGTGTGATCGCCAGCACGGCCGATGCCTCGAAGAACATCCTGGATACCGGCTCGCTCACCGTCGAGCATCTGCTCAATAAAACTGAAGCCTCGTCAAACAGTTCCGGCTACGGCTTCGATACGTCCATGGCGTCAAGCAAATATGGCGCTTTCAAGGGTGCACTTGCCAATGCATTGGACGGGGGTTCGGCGGACAAGGATAGGAGCAACGAAACGCGCAGCGACATCGCGGCGGGCACCGTGATTGTGCGAGACGGAAATGTCGGTGCACTCGCCGAACTGGATCGAACGGCAACGGATCTCGCGAATACCGCGCTCGCCCACATCGATTTGGACAAGCTCCAGGAGAAGGCCGAGATTGAGCGCGGCATCAACGGGCTGGCGAACGTCGCCATCACGCACGTCACTGACGAAGCGCACAGAACCATGTTCGAAAAGGAAGCGCAGCTATACGTGATTGAACGAGATGCCGAAGGCAATCCTCTACCGAGGCGGCTCCTTACCCTGGATGAACGCAATGCACTGCTAAGCAGCTCGGACGGTAAGGTTCATATCGCCAACAATGGAATATTCAATGACGTGGATGGCGCCGAGAAATATGCCCTGCAACACTCTAGTGCCGATGGCCCTCAGTACTTCCTGCATTTTCCAAAAGCGGACAATAAGTTGTCGGAAATCTTGGTCGCCGGATACATGGACAAGCTCGAGGGCAGCTTTTTTGGCTATACCAATGCAACAAGCGAACTTATCGGAATTATGTCCGATTACGGGCAGCAAGGCCTTCATCTTGACGGCCACAGTCGCGGTTCGATGACTGTAGGAAATGCCATGATGAAGCTGGTCAACTCGGCACGATACGGTTCCTTGTCATCTACGACTGTAGATTTAATTGGGCCTGCTTACAACCTAGACACGGCTGCGCAATCGCTCATCTATCTAAGGGGTAACCTTATCCAGCCAGATGGAAGTCCCGCACTGACCTACGCTAATCACATCGCCGACGTTGTTGGCCGAAAGGTTGGTTTCAATTCGCCCACCGGCGGATCTGTTCCCGAAGGCTCCTCGAAACTGCTGCAGTATATTCGGGGCGGATTGGGGCTTGATACCACAGCCCACAACTGCTACGGAAATGCTGGTCCTTCTTGCGTGAATTTTTGGAAAAGCGAGACAGGACAGCAGTCACAGGCGCAAGGCGTCTATATCAAATGATAAATATCAGAGCCGCATTTTTCACGATTGCTGTGCTGGTAGTTATTGGCACAACCGCTGGCTGTCCAGCGCGTCCGTGGCCTCCGGCGCCGTATGCATACGAACTCTGGGAGAAAGCGGGAGTAGGTCGAGACACGTTGTTTAAGACGCTATTGGAGTGTGGATATCAATCTCCATTCTATTCACGAAGCCTGGCAACTACAGCAAGTTTTGTCGACACTCAATCATGCATGGAGAAACAGGGCTTTAAGTACAAAGGTCGATACTCATGGAGGGACGTGTGTACCGCCGATGACGCTGGGTCTGCCCCGGGTTGCTTGCCCGGCTATGTTGCCCCGGATCCGGATGCAAACAAGCGATTAAGCAGCAAACATTGCCTCGACTTTCCCCTCGCAAAGGTTTGTAGGCCTTGACAATACGTTTCGGGTTGATAGTTGCGGCGGTGGCTCCATGATGATCGCTCGAACAAATATGCCGATAGCCGCATCTGTGATCACTTCTTTCTTGCAGATTGGCTGCACTTTTCATCCGTGGCCGCCCGCACCATATGCCTACGAGGTCTGGGAAAAGTCGGGGTTGAAAGAAACGAAAAAGTCAGGACTTTGTTGGAATGTGGCTTCGAGTCACCGTTTTATTCGCGTGGATTTGGTACGACTTCCCAAGCGCAACGGTTTTCAAGACTTAGCATCAAGCCTCATTTTCTTGCGCGCCGAAACACCGGTTTATATGCCCTTGTACCGGTAAGGTGGCGATAGGAAACGCAATGGACGTGCTTAAAACCGTCCAACACACATCACAAGGAAGTTGAGGTGATCCACAACACTGTAAGTTGCGAGCCTGCCGCGAGAATGATCGTCGTCTCCGCTATTCTTTTTGCGCTTATGGGATGCGCAATTTTTCCGAAGATTGACGAAGCTGATCGCGAGAAGTTCCGTGCGCATGGCGCCAGACCCGGGGCAGTCCTCGGCATACAAACCCTGCAATTTCCAGGCAGTCCTGAGCTAGCGTCACCCGGTGCATTGGCGAGTTTGGAGTCGCCAGCCACCGCGATGCTCAGCTCGCTGAAGAATCTTCAGGAATGAAGAATAGCGCTCACAATTGTTATGGGAGCGGCGGCGGCGGGTGTGGATCACTTTGGAAGTCTGGTAATGATTGATCCAAATAATACGCCGTGCCACGAAAGTTATCGGCGCCTTAGGTTAGCCAAAATCCTCGCCGCCTTCTTCGTACTGACAACGGCAACTGGATGCACTTTAAGGCCTTGGCCACCTGCAAAGTACGCTTATGAGCTATGGTCTCGCCCGGAAACTTCGGAGCTAGAAACGTACAAATATCTTCTAGAATGTGGTTTTTCCTCGCCCTTTTACTCGAAACACTCTGCCACTGTCGCGCTTGTCGCATCGCTCGCTTGCATGGAGGGGCAAGGCTTCATATACCAAGAGTCTCCATCATGGAGAGGGGTTTGCAAATTCGCGGATATCGCGGTTGCCAATGGATGTGGTGCGGGGGATGTTCCGCCGCTGCCAGACCCGAGAAAAAGACTCGAAAGCAAACATTGCCACGACTTCCCCAATGCGCTGGTTTGTAAGCCTTGATACTCCGTGACGGGTTGATTGCCGAGTGGAAGTCCCGCATTGACCTACGCGATCACCGATTTCTTCGGTCGAAAGTTTGACTCAACTTTATTCGCAGAAGCGCATTGAGCGATTCTAGTCGGCGTCGTTTACGGAGATGTTTTAGATGTGCGATTGCTTGGGCATGGTTCGATTTTTAGTGCTTGTACGAATGGAAGAAACATGAAAGGAGCGAGGGTAGTGGACGCTGATAGAAAGGAAGGCAAGACTGATAGTCGATCGCGGCTAAACTTTGCCATGCGCTTGATCGTAGCTTCACTTTTTGTGGTCCCCGTGGTTGCCGCCGCGGATCCGGAGTGTCAATCCGAAAAGATCGATGGTGTTCTTATTGAGATGTGCCTTCTCAGGGGCGGCCACTTCAAGCACGACGTCTATCTTATGCGTTCGAATGGGATTCCCGTGTTCGGGATCGCTGACGACTTTGTGGAAAAAGTTTCTTTAATTCACAAGCTTTCGGAGGGTCTCGCACTAGAATTTCCGTTTTCCCGCGGCGGGTCGGATCCGGTGGAGATCAAAGGTGGTTGCGCACCGGTGACTCAACCCTTCAAGCCTGGGGACAAGTTGATCGTTGAAGTTGCTCGGGTCTGCAATTTCACTTGGGGGGCTCGCCAAGTCGTTAAGAACGTTCGCTTTAGCTTTGACTAGGTGATGTGCGCGAGAACGTTGGAAGTCGGAGATTGCACGCCAAACAAGGTAGTTAGAATAATCAAGGAGGATTTATGCGTTATCTGTCAGGGATAGGAATGACAGTAGCTCTGGTGGCTCTTTCAGGTTGCCAGTCTGCTGAGACGAGACAAGCAAGTCCGTATAACGACAGTTTTGTTGGGCCGAAAGCTCGAGTTCGCATGGCTCTCGAAGAGCTCGGCGTCTACGCTACGCCTGGTTTGACTTGTGTCAGGCCGCAAGGCTTCTGGGGCTCACATCGCGGTAGCCTGAGTGCCTACGATGAGCCAAGCCACAACCTACTTAAGTTCAGAGTTTTTCCTGCGAAGCGCGAGATCGGTATGCCGAAAACGGCCGATATGACTCGCATATACAAGGAATTCAATGTGAGGGCTAACCAACCGATGCTCCTTACGGCGGGCGGTGGATCGTCGAACGGCTGGAGAAACGTGCAGTGCAAGGTAAGCAACGCTGTGTTCTTGCCAGAGGAGGGCAAGGACTACGATATTCGTCTAGTTGCTCCAACCATTTGCCTTCCTCAGGTATCAGAAATTGTCGAAAGCCGAGACGGTACGTGGAAGCGTAAGAAGGTAACGCTTACTGTTGCTGAGCGATGCCCCGATTCCGAGGATTCTTGAAATTGGTTTACACAATTCCGAGTTTTAGAGCCGCATCTACTTGTGCATTGGTAGTAGCGTCTGTTTTCTTCACATCCGCGTCTGATGCTGCCTGTTCATCTGCCAACGAAGACGAGCTCGCGACCTTGGTCATCTTTCGCCCCTACAGCGACGTTAATTTTGGAAGTGGCGCCACGACGGTTGTTAACGTAGACGGAAGAAAGGTTGCTCGCATCAAGCGGGGACAGTACGCGTCCATCAAAGTGGTGCCCGGCGTACATCTGATCGAAACGGGGCCGAGGATGTCGTTCCAACAGACGCCGCGCTTAAAGGGAGATACTAGGCTGGTCGCCGGGAGAGCTACCTTTATTCGGGACTTCGAGGAATGGGTGGCGCCCAATGACGATTTCGCCTTGTCTCAGGTCGACATCGCTGTTGCGCAGGGTCGCGTTATCTTCTCTGCTTTGATGAAGCTTTCGGAAGTGGAGGCGGGTCCATACTTATCATCTCTCACGAGAGTAGAACCTCTCGTCAAGTGCGTGGACTAAGCTGATTTGGTTAGGGATGTACCCCGGCCGCTAGTGGGTTTCGCAGCCGCGGCCTGAGTTCTAACTGCCCGATCTAAGCGCTCGGGAACGACAAGGAATAGTTCATGAAGCGATTCTATAAAGCTGCGCTACTGGCTCCGGTAGCCCTGGCATGCGCCTGCGCCAGCATTCCACCCGTTACCGTCCGCGACAAACTCCCATCCGGAGCAGACGTAGCCGTGGTGATGTTTCGAGACTGCACGATAGTGGGGCAGGAAGACTGCGACGGCTCTGGCATGAGCGCCGGCGGAGCGTTCACGCGAGGGTTGACCCAAAAGTCGGGTCTCAAGGCTGCTCCGCTTAGCCGTCCCGTCGGTCCCAAGGAACCACTAATCGATGACCAGGCCGTCGCCTACGCAAAATCCAAGGGATTTGCCTACGTGGTCAATGGGGACGTGACCGAATACTACCGGGTGGCTCCCTTCACCTTCCGGACGGAGCGGGCAGGGATTTCGATTCGGGTACTGCGCACGTCAGACGGGGCTGTCGTGTCTTTCTTCGACGACCGAACCAACTCGACGAGCAATCTGACGACCCCAGACGCCATGATCGAGAAAATGGCCAAACACGTGGCTGAGTCAATCTAGTTCGCATCGTCCTTGGCCATCGCAGCGCGTCTTGCGGTGGCCAAGGACGACAGATGGCATAGCCGTTACTCAGACTGACGACGAAAGACATCGATATAAGGCGCACCCATAGCAGTCAGATACACCGCCTGCATCCGCACGTGATCCGGATCATAAGTGAACCCCGGCTTCAACTCGACAATGAATTCGCCGCTCAAACGATAGTCCTGAGCGTCCTTCTGGCTAAACATCATCGCGAATCCGGTACCCACCGGCGCCGTGATCGAACTGATGGGATTCGTGGGATCGTCGTTGACGGAAGGCTGGAAGGGCCACAGATACAAACTTGGCGAGCCGATATACAAACCGTCCGAATAAACAAACACATCCTTGCCCGCCAGCGCGTAAACAAACGTGGCCTGGCCATCGAGCGCCATGGCGGGGAAGTCGCTTGGCTGGATCCGCGTCTGCCCCGTCAGAACATATTTGATGCGATACGGCGCGACAGATAACACTTCTTCACGGTACTGGGTGTTCTGACTGAACTCAGCCGCGATGCTGAGTGCGGGTACAGCCACGGCGAACATTACCAACCAGCAGGCAAGCCATTTCTTCATCGGGTGATCGCTCTATGTAGAAGGAGCGACCATCATTTCACATGCCGCAAGTTCTTTCGGCGGGCAGAACGCAAAGTGATTAAAACCACTTAGCCTTCTTCAACCCAATGAAAATCCCACCCACAATACAAGCCACCAGGGCCGTAATCGCCGGATAAGCCCACGGCTGCTGCAACTCCGGCATATGCGCAAAGTTCATCCCATACCAGCTCGTAATCAGCGTAGGCGCCGCCAACATCGCCGCCCACCCTGCAAGCTTCTTCATCACCTCGTTCTGGCCGAACGTCACCAGCGAAAGGTTCACGGTGATCGCCGCGCTAAGCATCTCGCGCATGGCGTTGGTGGATTCATTCACACGAAACACATGGTCGTAAACATCACGGAAGTAGGCGCGCATTTCGTCGTGCACCAGATGCGGATGCATGCGCACCAACTGGCTGATCACATCCTGTAGCGGCGCCGCGGCCAGGCGCATGCTCATCAACTCGCGCTGCATGTCGTACAGGCGCTTGATGGTCTGCCGGTTGAAGGTGTCGGCGAAGATGTCGTTTTCCAGGTCGTGCAGTTCTTCCCGGAAGTCGCGCACGATGGGCAGGAAGTTGTCCACCACGAAGTCGAGCACGGCATACAGGCCATAGCTCGGCCCCAACGCCAGCAGTTCCGGCGAGCGCTCGCAGCTCATGCGGGCGGGGGCGTAACTCAGTGAGGCGCCATGGCGCACCGTGATCAGGTAGTGCTTGCCCAGGAAGATCTGCGTTTCGCCGAAGGCGATGCTTCCACCCAGCAATTGCGCCGTCTGCACCACGATGAACAGCGAGTCGCCATAGGTTTCGATCTTGGTGCGCTGGTGGGCGAACTTGGCGTCTTCCACGGCAAGATCGTGCAGGCAGAATTCCTCCTGCAGCTTGTCCAGCAAGTGTTCGTCTGGCTCGTGCAGGCCCACCCACACGAAGGTGTCCGGGGTTTTCAGCACCTCGCTGATATCGTCCAGCGTGATGTCGCCGATTTTCGAGCCATCCTTGCGGTAGGCGACGCAGTTGACCACCATCGAATTATTCAATGGGGCGGGAGTTTCCGGGGCGGCGATGTTCAAGGACATGGCCGGCATCATGCCGAGGTGCGTGTTACAGGGCAATCATTACCGCATGGACGCTTTCGTAGTTACTTTCGAAACCGCGATGCGCCTAGCGCTAGCCAGATGGGCAGGCCCAATCCCACCCAGGGGAAATTCCGCTGGGTATAGAGGGGCAGGGCATGCAACACCAGGGCCAGCACGGCCAGGGCCACACAAATCCAGATAATCCGCCCGGAAAACGCCTTATAGCCCCGCCATACGGCCGGCAGTAGCAGGAAGGCCAAGGGCTGGTAGATCAGCAGGTTGGCGTTCGCCCATGCCGACTGGTGCTGGGTAAATGCCCACAAACCCAGCATCACCAGGCCAGCAGCGCCGGCGAACAGCAGCCAGAGGGTCGCCACCGTGCCGTAGACGATGCGGGCAGCCAGGTATTCCCGGTAGGCGCCGGCTACCAGCAGCAGCACGGCCAGCCCCAGGCCCACGCCAAACAGCGGCAGGCCCAGTTCCGGCGCCATCACCGGCGGTTGCTCGATGGTGGCCTTGGCCAATACCTCGGTGGACTGCACCAACGGCCGGCTGCCGCCGGCTCCGTCGCTCACGGTCATGCGGGCCACTTCGTCGCTCAGCACCATGGGCAGGAAGCTTTCTTTCAGCGCATCCATGGGCTGGTCGGCGTAGGGGCCTAGCCCCAAGTCCATGCCCAGCATCAGCCAGGTGTGATTGCTCATCGTGCGCGCGGTCTGCTGGCGGTAGGTCATGCCGCCTGGACGTTTGGCCAGGGCGGCGCGCAGCTGTCCGCCGAGCGCGCGGTCCAGGGCATCGCGTACGCGCGTGGCGCAGTTGTCCACGTAGTAGTTGTAGTTGTAGCGCGTGTTCTGCGGCTGGATGTTCCAGAACAGGAAGCGGCGGAGGTCCTCAGCCTGTGCCGGCGTGAAGGCCAGCTGCTGCCGCGTGATGCCACGGCCCTCCGAGACGTAGAACTGCACGTCTTCGGACGTGGGAACGGCGTCCATGCGGTAGTTCATGATGCCGCGGGCGAAGTTCAGCAGGAAGCCGGCCTCGTCGAAGTCGAACACGCCATAGTTGAAGGCAATGGCCTCGCCCGAGGCGGGATCGCGCAGCTCCACGGCGTCGTGGCCGAAGCGCTCCCAGTAGATGTCGCCCGGCCCATAGGTGATGAGCGACACCTGCAGGGTATCGGCCGGCGCTTCGGCAATGCCGGCGAACGCAGGCGTGGCCACCAGGGCCAGCAGCAGGAAAAGCAGGCGTTTCAAGGCGTCGGCGTCTCGCCTGGGCGCGCAACCGGCGTGACGCGGAAGCGCTGCACGCGGCGGTCGTCGGCTTCGGTCACGTGGAACAGGAAGTCGCCGATGGTCACTTCCTCGCCCACTTCAGGCAGGTGGCCGAATTCGGAGGTCACCATCCCGCCCACGGTATCGAATTCCTCGTCGGAGAAGTTCGCGCCGGTTTCTTCGTTGAAGTCTTCGATGGTGGTCAGCGCCCCGACGTCGAAGGCGCCGTCGCCGGTGGCCTGCATCAACTGGGGCTCTTCCTCGTCGTCGTGTTCGTCGTCGATCTCGCCGACGATCTGTTCGAGCACGTCTTCGATGGTGATGAGGCCGGCCACGCCGCCGTATTCGTCGATCACCAGCGCCATGTGGTTGCGGCTGCGGCGGAACTCGGCCAGCAGCACGTTCAGGCGCATGGATTCAGGGATCAGCACGGCGGGGCGCAGCAACGAGGAAATATCGCAGCCTTCGCCGTCGCCGAAGTACTTCAGCAGGTCCTTCGCCAGAAGGATGCCGAGGATTTCGTCTTTGTCTTCGCCGTGCACGGGGAAGCGCGAGTGGCCCGATTCAACCACGGTGGCGAGCACTTCATGCAGGCTGCCATCCGCGGGGACCATGACGATCTGGGCCCGGGGCACCATGACGTCGTCGACGGAGAGCTCGGTGACCTTGATCGCACCCTCGACCATGGTCAGGGTGTCGTTGGAGAGCAGGCCGTTGGCCCGTGCCGTGCGCAGTTCCTCGATCAGTTCGTCGCGGTTGCGCGGTTCTCCGGAAAACATGTGGCCCAGTCGATCCCACCATGATCGGTGGGCCGGGCCGACGGTACTGCCAGGGTCCTCGTTCATCACGCTTGTAGCCGAGCCCCATCAAGGGGCGGAAGGGTCAGTCTAGCCGATCTTGATGACACTTGCGGCTAGGAAAGGTACGGGTCCGGGATGCCTAAGGACGCCAGGATGCGGGTTTCCAGGCCTTCCATGCGCTCAGCGTCGGCATCATCCAGGTGGTCGAAACCAAGCAGGTGAAGCACGCCGTGCACCGTCATGTGGGCCCAGTGGTGGGCAGGCTTCTTGCCTTGTTCGGCGGCTTCCCGGGCCACCACGGGTGCGCAGATGGCAAGATCGCCGATCAGCGGCAGGGCAACACCTGGCGGTAATTCGGCGGGAAAAGACAACACATTGGTGGCGTAATCCTTGCCCCGGTAGTCGCGGTTGAGTGCCCGGCCTTCGTCGAGCCCGACGATCCGGATGGCCAATTCGGTGGCCTTGCGGCGTTTTGCCCCGCGAAGGGCGGCTTCCACCCATGTGCGGAAGCTCACCGCCGACGGCACACCCGCCCGTGGCACGCCGTAGCCCACGGAAAGGGTCACCGCGCTACCTGGTATGTGTGTTGTCGGCATTCTCGGTGGTCTCGAACGCCTCGTAGGCGCGGACGATCTTGGCTACCAGCGGATGGCGCACTACGTCGCGCGAGGTATAGAAGGTGAAGCTGATGCCGTCGACCCCGCGCAGTACCTCGATCGCGTGGCGCAGCCCCGAACGGACATGGCGGGGCAGGTCGACCTGGGTGACATCGCCGGTGATCACCGCCACCGTGCCGAAGCCGATGCGGGTGAGGAACATCTTCATCTGCTCGACCGTGGTGTTCTGCGCTTCGTCCAGGATCACGAACGAGTCGTTGAGGGTGCGGCCGCGCATATAGGCCAGCGGTGCGATTTCGATCACGTTGCGTTCGATCAGCTTGGCCACTTTCTCGAAGCCGAGCATTTCGTACAGCGCGTCGTACAGTGGACGCAGGTACGGGTCGACCTTCTGGCTAAGGTCACCAGGCAGGAAGCCGAGCTTCTCGCCGGCTTCCACCGCCGGACGCACCAGCAGCACACGCTGCACGCGGTTTGCTTCCAGGGCCTCCACGGCGCTGGCCACGGCGAGATACGTCTTGCCGGTACCGGCGGGGCCCACGCCGAAGTTGATGTCGTGCGTGGCGATGGCGTGCAGGTAGCGCGCCTGGTTCGGGCCGCGGCCCTTGATCACGCCACGTTTGACCTTGATCGAGACTTCCTGCGTGCCGCCAGTGTCGGCGTTCAAGGCGTCCACGCCGCTCTCGGCCAGGTGTAGGTTGATGCTCGGGCCGGTCAGTGCCTCGGATTCAGTGGCCTGATATAGCGAGCGCAGCACTTTCTCCGCGGTGCTGGCGGCGGCTTCCTCGCCGATCACGCGGAAGATATTGCCACGGTGGTCGATCTCCACGCCCAGGCGCAGTTCCACCTGGCGCAGGTGCTCGTCGAAGGGGCCGCAAAGATTGGCAAGGCGCGCGTTGTTTTCCGGGTCGAGTGGGAAGTCGCGCTGGGTAAGGCCGTCGGTCATGGTGTCTCGAATGGGCGGATCGTGGATCAGGCGGTGGCGGCAATCGCGTCAGGCAACGCCACGCGGCCACGCAACGAGTTGGACATCGCCTCGGTGATGGTGACGTCCACGAAGGTCCCGATCATGCGGGCATCGCCGGGGAAATTCACGTAGCGCATGTTCTCGGTGCGGCCGGACAGCTCGCGTGGGTCCCTGCGGCTGGGCTTTTCCACCAGCACCCGCTGCACCGAGCCGACCATGGCCTGGTTAATGCGGTTGGCGTTGGCGGTGACGGCAGCCTGCAGGCGGGTGAGCCGCGCGTGCTTAACGTCCATCGGCGTGTCGTCGGCAAGGTTCGCCGCCGGCGTGCCCGGACGGGAGGAGAAGATGAAGGAGAAGCTTTGGTCGAAGCCGACGTCGCTGATCAGCTTCATGGTTTTTTCGAAATCGTCGTCCGTTTCGCCGGGGAAACCCACGATGAAGTCCGACGACACGCAGATGTCCGGGCGCACGGCGCGGAGCTTGCGGATCTTCTGCTTGAATTCGATCGCGGTGTAGCCGCGCTTCATGGCCGACAGGATGCGGTCGGACCCCGCCTGCACGGGAAGGTGCAGGTAGTTGGCCAGCTGCGGTACCGAAGCATAGGCCTCGATCAGGGAGTCGGAGAACTCCAGCGGGTGTGAGGTGGTGAAGCGGATGCGGCCAATGCCTTCGATGCCGGCGATGGCATGGATCAGTACCGCAAGGTCGGCTTCGCCACCGTCGAACGTGGGGCCGCGGTAGGCGTTGACGTTCTGGCCCAGCAGGTTTACCTCGCGCACGCCCTGGGCGGCCAGTTGGGCCACTTCCACCAGTACGTCGTCGAAGGGCCGGCTGATTTCCTCGCCGCGGGTATAGGGCACCACGCAGTACGAGCAGTACTTCGAGCAGCCTTCCATGATCGAGACGAATGCGGTGGGCCCTTCGGCGCGGGGCTCCGGCAGGCGGTCGAATTTCTCGATCTCGGGAAAGCTGATGTCCACCTGCGGCTTGCCGGTGCGGCGGCGGGCGTCGATGAGTTCGGGCAGGCGGTGCAGGGTCTGCGGGCCGAACACCAGGTCGACATAGGGTGCGCGCGAGACGATGGCTGCACCTTCCTGCGAAGCCACGCAACCGCCGACGCCGATCACCACGCCTTCCTTATGTTGTTTGTAGCCCTTCCAGCGGCCGAGCTGGCTGAAGACCTTTTCCTGGGCTTTCTCGCGGATCGAGCAGGTGTTGACCAGGATCACATCGGCCTCGGTTTCATCGAGGGTGAGTTCCAGGCCGTGCGAAGCCTTGAGCACGTCGGCCATCTTGGCCGAGTCGTACTCGTTCATCTGGCAGCCGTGGGTCTTGATGAAAAGCTTGCCGCTCATGGAGTTGCCGCGGTGGGTGGGTCGGTCATTTTACCCGCTATGGCGCCCGGCGTGGGGTGACAACTCGAAGCGCTCCGGCCAAACTTGCGCCATGACGCATCGTGGCCGCCTGACCATCCTCCTGGCCCTGGCGGCCCTTTGGCTCGCCAGCCCCGTGTGTGCGGCCACCCTTTACCGCTGCACCGGCGCCTCCGGCGAGACCGTCTTCGCCAGCTCCACGGCGGGATATAAGAACTGCAAGAAGCTCGATATCCCGGTGTCCGTACCCTCGCGCCATGGCCCAGTGAACGCAAGGCCCGTGGCCCAGGGCGTCTCGCCGGCCTCCACGCCAAAGGTCGATCCGGGCCAGAAGGTGGTGGCCGCTCCCCAGGTGGTGGCCCCGAAGAGCCACTGGGACTACCAGGAAACCAAAGAACCCCTGCCGATCGCCGAAGAGCCGCCCCAGCCGAAGGCGGCGAAGGTGCTGCGCGGCTCAGTGTATCGGGTGACCCGTGCCGATGGCACGGTGGAATACACCAATGTGGCCCCGGCGGGTACGAAGGGCAGCGCGGTCACCATGCTCTTCAGCTACATCGCCACATGCGTGGCCTGCGACCTGCATTCGAAGATCAATTTCGAGACGGTGGCTCTGAACCTGGGCGCCTATGCCGAGGTGATCCGCCTGGCCAGCGCCGAATTTGGCGTGGATCAGGCCCTGTTGCGGGCGGTGATCCATGCCGAAAGCGGGTACAACCCGCGCGCATTGTCGATCAAGGGCGCCCAGGGCCTGATGCAGTTGATGCCCGGGACGGGCCGCGACATGGGCGTGGCCGATGCCTTCGACGCCGAACAGAATATCCGGGGCGGTGCGCGATACCTTGCGATCCTGCTGCGCGCCTTCAACGGCAATGAGCGCCTGGCGGCTGCGGCCTACAACGCGGGACAGCGCTCGGTGGAGAAGTACAACGGGGTGCCCCCCTACGCCGAGACCCAGGTCTATGTCGAGCGCGTGGGTATCCTCCGCCGCCGCTACGGCGCCGCCGTGCGGGCGGGTGCACCGCTGGCCTTGCGGGCTAACGCTGCGGAGTGATCGCCGGCGAGGCGCCCTGGGCATTGGCTGCCGGCTGCACCGGAATTGGCGGACGCTGCACCATCTTCACCGGTGCAGTGAACGGTATGCCGTTACGCAATCCTGAGACATTCACCGTGCTGCCCGGCGCCTGCATGGCCTCGCGGCGGCGCAGGTCGTTGGGGTCGACGATGCCCGTGTCGCCGAAACGCAGCAGCACGTCGCGGGGCTGGATGCCCGCGTTCGCAGCGGGGCCGCCGGGGTAGACATCGTTCACCATCACGCCGCGCGCGGCCGAAGGCAGGCCGCTGTCCGCCGAGACGGCAACGGCGCCGTAGTCGGCGCCCATCCAGCCGCGGGTGACGTGGCCGGTGGCGATGATCTGGTCCAGCACCTGCTTGGCGCTGGCCACCGGGATGGCAAAACCAATGCCCTCGGCACCCACCGCCTGGCCGATCAGCGCTGTGTTGATGCCCACCAGCTCGCCATAGGCATTGACCAGCGCACCGCCGGAATTGCCCAGGTTGATGGCCGCATCGGTCTGGATGAAGATTTCCGGGCTGGAGAGGTTCAACTGTCTGCCCATGGCGCTGATGATGCCCATGGTCACCGTCTGGCCGATGCCGAAGGGGTTGCCGATGGCCAGCACCACATCGCCCACACGTTGCTTATGGGCCGGGGCGGCAAGGGGAATTTCTGGCAGGCTCCCGGCTTCGATCTTCAGCACCGCCAGGTCTGTTTCGTCGTCCGAGCCCACCACGCGTGCCTTGAACACCCTGCCGTCGTAGAGCAGTACCTGGATGTCGTAGGCGCTGGCGATCACATGATTGTTGGTCAAAACATAACCATCCGGCGAGACGATCACCCCGGATCCCAGATTCTGCTCGCGGCGTTTGGTAACCGGCCCGGTGGGCACGCGCAGGATGCGCTGCATCACCGGATCAGCAAAAACTTGTGAGGGCTGTTCGCTCACCAGGCGGTTGGCATAGATGTTCACCACCGCCGGCGCGGCGCGGCTGACGGCGTCTGCGTAGCTGGCAGGGCCTGACGCAACCGGTGGCGTGGCCACGGTCGACGGCGCGGCTGGCGAGGGCCCGAAGCCCAGACGCTCCCGCAGGACCTGACCGGTGCCGGGCCAGACCAGGCCGATGGTAAAGGCAACCGCCAACCCCAACACGACGAACTGGGCGATGAAGGCGATGCCGCGGGCGGCCGGTTTCATGGGTAGAGCGGGTCCTTCGGACGGTCGTCGGATGGGCGGCCAATCGGTGCCGATACGGGGATTGACCACGGACCGGACGCATCAGTGTAAGTCAACGCGTTCAGTTTTATTGTGTGCCCCCGGACCAAACGCTACACTAACGCGATTTTTGCGGGTGGTGAAAACCCGCATCTCAATGGCATATGTTCCGGAGAGCCTGATGGCGAACGAAGTCGTCGATCACGGCCGACGCCGTTTCCTCACCATCACCACGGCAGTGGTGGGTGGTGTGGGAGTGGTGGCGGCGGTCGTGCCCTTCATTAAATCCTGGGAGCCGAGCGCCCGCGCGAAAGCCGCCGGTGCACCGGTTACCGCCGACATCTCGAAGATCGAGCCAGGGCAGAAGGTAACTTTTGCCTGGCGTAGCCAACCGGTATTCGTGGTTAACCGCACCAAGGAACAGCTTGCCGCGCTTCCCTCGCTCGACGTCCGCCTGACGGATCCGAAGTCCGAGGTGACCGACCAGCAGCCGAAGTACGCGCAGAACGCCACCCGTTCCATCAAGCCCGAGTGGCTGGTGGTGGTGGGCCTTTGCACGCACTTAGGTTGCGTGCCTGACTTCGAACCGGTGATGAAGCCCGAGCCGTTCGACCCGAACTGGAAGGGTGGCTTCTACTGCCCCTGCCATAAGTCACGATACGACCTGGCCGGCCGCGTTTTCCAGGGCGTTCCCGCCCCGAAGAACCTGCCGGTGCCGCCGTACCACTTCGTGGACGACAACACGATCCAGATTGGCGTCGACCCGAAGGGGGCTGGCTAATGGCTAATGTATTCACCCGCATGGGCGATTGGGTCAACGAGCGCGCGCCGAACCTGGCGCCGACGTACCGCAAGCACATGACGGAGTACTACGCACCGAAGAATTTCAATCTTTGGTACTACTTCGGCTCGCTCGCGCTGCTGGTGCTGGTCAACCAGATCGTCACCGGCATCTTCCTCACCATGAACTACAAGACCAGCGCCCTGGAGGCGTTCAATTCGGTCGAGTACATCATGCGCGATGTGGAGTGGGGCTGGCTCATTCGTTATATGCACTCCACCGGCGCCTCGCTGTTCTTCATCGTGGTGTTCCTGCACATGTTCCGCGGCCTGATGTACGGCTCGTACAAGAAGCCGCGCGAACTGGTGTGGCTGCTGGGCATGCTGATCTTCCTGGTGCTGATGGCCGAGGCCTTCATGGGCTACGTGCTGCCGTGGGGCAACATGTCGTTCTGGGGCGCCAAGGTGATCATCTCGCTGTTCGGCACCCTTCCTTACGTGGGCCACGCCCTGGTGGAATGGATCATGGGCGACTTCCTGCCCGCCGATGCCACTCTCAACCGCTTCTTCGCCCTGCACGTGATCGCCTTGCCGATCGTGCTTCTGTTGCTGGTGGTGCTGCACCTGGCCGCCCTGCATGAAGTAGGTTCGAACAATCCCGACGGCGTGGATGTCAAGCACGGTCCCAAGGGCAACCGCTGGGATGCAGGCAAGCCCACCGATGCCATCCCCTTCCACCCGTACTACACGGTGAAGGATCTGGTCGGCGTCGGCTTCTTCCTGATGATCGCGGCATTCATCATCTTCTTCGCGCCCACCTTCGGCGGCTGGTTCTTAGAGCACGACAACTTCATCCCGGCCAACAACCTGGTCACGCCCACGCACATCAAGCCGGTGTGGTACTTCACGCCGTTCTACGCGATCCTGCGCATGATCCCGTCGATGTTCGGCACGGCCGTGTGGGGCGTGCTGGCCATGTTCGCCGCCATCGTGCTGCTGTTCCTGGTGCCGTGGATTGATCGCGGCCAGGTGCGTTCCATCCGCTACCGCGGCGCGGGCTTCAAGGTGTTGCTGTTCGGCTTCGTCCTGTCGTTCGTCGCGCTGGGCGCGGTCGGTGCGGGTGTCATCGCCGAGATCATGCCTTCGTGGGAAATCTTCTTCGGCCGGGTCTGGACCATCGTCTACTTCGGGTTCTTCCTTGGGCTGTGGGCTTACACGCATTTCGGCTGGGAGAAGACCAAGCCGGTTCCGGAACGGGTGACGACGCATGACTAAGCGGTATTTCTCCACCATCGCACTCGCCTTCGGCCTCTTCGTCGGCGGTACGTCCGCTGTCATGGCCGAGGAAGGCCCGGAGATGCCGGCCGCCGGTGCCAACGTGAACGACACCGCCTCGCTGCAGCGCGGCGCCAAGTTGTTCTTCAATTACTGCGTAGGCTGCCACTCGCTCAAATACGTGCGCTACTCGCGCATTGCCGAGGACCTCGGGCTCTCCGAGCAGGATGTGATGGACAACCTCAATTTCACCGGCGCTAAGTTCGGTGAAACGGTGGTCTCGCACATGCCGGAGGATTCCGCCAAGGAGTGGTTCGGCAAGGCACCGCCGGATCTTTCCCTGGAAGTGCGCGCCAAGGGCCAGGACTGGGTATTCAATTACCTCAACTCCTTCTACCTTGACCCGTCCCGCCCGGTGGGCTGGAACAACACCATCTTCGCCAACGCCTCGATGCCGAACCCGCTATGGGAACTGCAGGGTGTGCAGGTGGCGATCAAGGGTAAGCCCGATGCCCAGGGCGAGGCCGCGGTCGAGAAACTGGAACTGGCCCAGCCCGGTCGCATGACCCCGGAGCAGTTCAAGGGTGCCACCCGCGACCTCACCGCCTTCCTGGAATACGCGGCCGAGCCCGCGGCGCTCCAGCGGCAGTCGATGGGCGTATGGGTGATCCTGTTCCTGGCCGGTTTCACCTTCCTGGCGTATATGCTCAAGCATGAGTACTGGAAGGACGTCCACTAAGGGCGCAAGGGCGGCGCAAGCCGCCCTTCTTCATAGGGTAGGCTAAGCCGGCATTTCCCAGGGGAGGAGAGCAAGGTTATGGTGCAAAACGCCCGTTCGCGGACCGTACTCGCGCTCTACACCACCGCCGAGGACGTCCAGTGTCACCGTACGCGCCTCGTGCTTGCCGCCAAGGGCGTCAGCTACGAACGCGTGATGGTCGACCCGGAGAAACCGCCGGCCGACCTCGTCGACCTCAATCCCTATGGCACCTTGCCGACCCTGGTCGATCGCGACCTCACGCTCTACGACACCTCTGTGGTGTGCGAGTACCTCGACGAGCGCTACCCGCACCCGCCGCTGATGCCGATCGACCCGCTGTCCCGGGCCCGCCTGCGTCTGGCCTCGGTGCGCATCGAGCGCGACTGGCTACCCGAGATCAACGTGATCCGTGCCGGCGGCAAGCCCGCCGAGGCCGCCCGCAAGCGGCTGCGCGAGCACCTGCTCGAGGCGCTGCCGCTGTTCAAGGCCTCGCGTTTCTTCCTGAATCCGGAAATGAGCCTTGCCGATTGCCTGGTGGCGCCGGTGGTCTGGCGCCTGTCCATGCTTGGGATTGACCTGGGCAAGGACGGCAAGCCGATCATCGATTACGGCGAACGGCTATTCCACACCCAGGGGTTTGCTCGTAGCCTGACGCCTGAAGAAAAAGCGATGCGCGAACTGTAATGACTGAAACCAGCGAACCCACCGGCATGACTTCCAATCGCCCGTACCTGTTACGTGCGATCTACGACTGGATCAGCGACAACGGGCTTACCCCCTATGTGCTGGTCGATGCTGGCCAGGCCGGGGTGAAAGTGCCCAGCCATGTGATCAAGAACGGCCAGGTGGTGCTTAATCTGGCCATGCGAGCCGTGGCCAATCTCGACCTCGGCAACGATGTCATCAGCTTCCAGGCACGTTTTTCCGGCGTGAGCCAGTCGATCAGCATCCCGGTGGCGGCGGTGCTGGCGCTGTACGCGCAGGAGAACGGCCAGGGCATGATGTTCCCGGCCGACGAAAATGCCTCGGTGGCGGGCGAGGGTGGTGGTGGCAACGACGCCGACGGCGACTCCGAGCCGCCGCCGTCCGACGACCGTCCCAAGCGCGGCGCGCCGCACCTGAGGGTGGTGAAGTAACTTCTTACGAAGGATCTTTCGGCTTTGGCCGGAACGGGATGACGTTGTCGGTACTGCCCTCGGCAATGCGCCTGGGCGTGACCGGTGGCCGCCGGGGGCCATAGACGGCTTCGGGGTAATCGGGCTCGGCAGACGCCAGGGCCGATACATCCCGCTCGGGTATCACCAGCCGGGCTACCCGGCGTCCCCGCATCCAGATCTGGCCCCGCTGCCGTGTGCGGCCGTCCAGGCTCACTTCGAAGCCATAGCGCACTTCCACGCCCAACTGGCCGTCATGCCGGTACAGGCGAAGGGCCGATAGCGCCACGCTCTGGTCCAGCAACTGCACGTCGCGCTCGCTGCACAACCGCGATGCCTGCGCCACGGCGCGCTCCCGCGCAGCGGTCAGCCCGATCCATGAGGCCACCAGGCCGCATAGCGCAAGCATGACGAAAAGGTCGGTAAGCGAAAGCATGGAAGCAGTGTGTGGCCGCCGGGCCCCACTCGCAAGCGCTTAAGGGCTAATCCAGCTGAAGTCGCAGCGAAAGGTCGATCGCCCGCACGTGTTTGGTCAGGGCGCCACTGGAAATGAAGTCGACGCCCGTGGCGGCGATCCGCGCCAGCGAGGCGATCTCCACATTGCCCGATACCTCCAGGGGTACGCGGCCATCGGCCATGCGTACCGCTTCGAGAAGGTTCTCGTGGGTGAAGTTGTCCACCAGGATGCGGTCGACGCCGGCGTCGATGGCCTGGCGCAGTTCATCGAGCGTCTCCACCTCCACTTCCAGCAGCAGCCGAGGATGCATGGTGCGACCGGCGCTGACGGCGCGGTCGATGCCGCCGGCGGCCATGATGTGGTTTTCCTTCACCAGGATGGCGTCGAACAGGCCCACCCGGTGATTGGTACCGCCGCCGCAAAGCACGGCGTACTTCTGTGCCATGCGCAGGCCCGGGAGTGTCTTGCGTGTGTCCAGGATGCGCGTGCGGGTGCCGGCGACTTCCGCCACGAAGCGGGCGGTGGTGGTGGCCGTACCCGAAAGCAGCTGCAGAAAATTCAGCGCCGAACGCTCGGCCGTTACCAGGGCACGGGCGCTGCCGTGAAGCATGCAGACCACCTGGCCGGCGGCAAGGCGATCGCCGTCGGCCGCGTGCCAGTGGATCACCGCGTGCGGGTCAAGATGACGGAAACAGGCGTCGAACCAGTCCTGTCCGGCAAGGACAGCGTCTTCGCGGCAGGTCAGCACCGCGCTGGCCGTAGCATCGCGGGGAAGGAGGTCGGCGGTGACGTCGCCGCCGCCGATGTCCTCGGCCAGGGCGCGCGCCACATCGGCGTCCACGCGAATGGGATCCGGCCGCGCCAGCGGCGCAGCCGGGGAAGGCGGTGTGGTCATGGAGTATCGGAACCTGGCTGGCGCAGCTTCTCGACGATGGCGTCCATCGCCCGGTCGAACAGCAATGCGGATTCGAGTACCGTGGCGCGGCCGTTGGCGAGCGCGGCAGCCAACGACACCTGGCTGTGGTCGGCCACTTTCAGGCCACGGCGGTTGACGAACAGGTAGCGGCCGCTGATCGGGCTGATCCACGACAGCTTGGCGCGCTCGCTGTTGTCGTCTTGGTCGGCGAAGGCCACCCACTGGCCTACGCGCAACTCCGCGGCCTGGGCCAGGAAGTTGTCGGCGATGGCATCGTCGTCGATGCCCAGGTCGTGGTCTTCGGGTTCGAGCAGTTCCGGTTCGACGATGGCCTGGATGGAATCGGGGATCGGCAGTGGCGCGGCCGGGGTATCCGGCGACGGCGCCCGTACTTCGCCCAGCTGCTGGCGGTAGAACTCCTGCAGCTGCGTCATCAGTTGTTCGGTGTCCGCTTCCTGGAACGCCACCGCAGTCAGGCCCCGGCGCAGGTTGCGCTCGATGAAGGGCAGGCGGTTACGCAGCAGCTGGCGTGTGGTGGCATCGGACATCGGCTGCACGGTGGCGATGAAATCATCGACGAAGCGAAGGGCCTCGCGAAATTCGGGAGACTCATCACCCTGGCGCAGCAGGGTCAGCACCAGATAGTTGGCCCAGGCCCGCGTGAGCACCCCATGCGCCAGCGCCGGCAGGTGCCGCTGGCCGATGCGGTCGACGATCTCGCGTGCGGCGCGGCGGCGCGCCTGCTCGAGTTTCTCGCGGCCACGGGTGGATTCGGCCACGCGCTGCTCGGCAAGCTCAGCGCGCTTGCGGCCGACGTCCAGGAACTCCTGCAACTCGCCCGATAACCGGTCGAAGATGTGCATGTCGTCGTCGAAGTCCTGCAGCAGACGATCGACGATGGATTTGACCTTGTCGTACAGGCGGTGGTCGCGGTCGGCATCCAGCGACCAGCCCTTGCCGGCATCGGCCAGCGCGTCAAGCAGGCGACGCGCCGGATGGTTGCGATGGGCGAACATGCGCCGGTCGATCAACGCAACCTTCAGGTAAGGAATCTGCAGGCGAGCCAGCAGCACCTGCATCTCGGCCGGGAGGTTGCGGTCTTCGAGGATGAACTCGAAAAGCATGCCGACCAGATCAATGGTGTCCTCGTCCATGCTGGCCACGTGCGTGGACGGTTGGCCACGCAACTGGCCCAGCTGCAGCAGCAGCTGTTCCTTCAGGTGGCCAACTTCTGCATTGCTCTCGGCAGGGCTGAGCGGCAGGCCTTGCGTGGTCCCGGCAATCTGGCTCTGCAGCAGGGTGAGTGCGCCCAGCAGTTCCGCCGGGCTCGGTGGTGGCCCCGCCGGGCCGGCTGCGTAGTGGCTGCCTGCCGCGCCCCCGCCAGCCTGGCCGCCGTGGCCCACCGCGCCGCGCCGGGCGCTGAAAAGCGACTGCAGGGTAAGCATGATGTCGGCGGTGTAGTCGCCGGGGGCGCCTTCCTCGGCTGCGTATTCGGCGGGCAGGGGCGTGCCGTCGGTCGAAACGCGCGGGCTCGCGCCGTCGGTCCGGCGTCCGGGAAGTTCATGGCGCAGCTGCGGCAACACGCCGGCATTGGCCAGCTCGTTGTTGACCTCGTCGTAGAGCTCATCCAGGCCCGACAGCACGTAGCGGTCGAACAGCTTGTAGATGATCAGCTTCACCCGGACATCCACGCCCAGCTCGCGCACGGCCTGGCGGAAGGCCTGCGACAGCGCACCAGGGCCGATGGGATTGTTTGCATCGTCGGTGCGGGTGCCACCACAGATCACTGAAAGGCGCTGGTTCACCGCGAACAACGCGCGCGCCATGCGGGTTTCGTTCTTGCCCACCATGCTGGTGATGGCAAGTGATTCCTCAAGCTCACTTTCGCCAACGAGCGAAAGCTCAGGGGTCATGAAGGCGTTGCGCTCGGCGTTGTCCGGTTCGCTGCGGGCACGGCCGGCGGAGAAATCGGCGAAGTCGCGGGTGGTCTGGCCAAGGAAACTGCGCTCCACCAGCGCCCGCTTCTTGCGCACCTCGCGCATGCCGTCGAAATACTGGGTTTGCGCCGCATTGCTCTCGGCCTTCTCGGCGAGGTCGAACAGGGCGTCGTCGACATTCTCGAACATGTTGCTGGCCAGCGCGTGCAGCTTCTGCGTGGCAATACCGCGTACGGCGATCAGGAGGTCTCCCACCCGGCTTTCTCGCGGGTCGAGCCGCGCGCCCAGATCCACCACATTGGAAGGCTCTTTGGCGTTACTCATCGCCGCACCTGGATTCACTTGGGAAGCCCCCGCTCCGAACGGCAAGTTTGCCGGAAAGCAGGTTTTGATTTGTGACCCCTATCACGGACGGGCTGTTCAAGGGTTTGCCGGCCACTCGTTGAACTGGACGGTACCAATACCTTGTTCGGGAAGCATGACGGGAATGCCATCGTCCACCCGATAAACCACCTTGCCGTCGGTAGTAACCAGGCCTTCGTCCACATGCTGGGAGACTTTCTCGCCCGCCACGTTTTGCACCTGGCCTTTCTCGATGCCGGCGTTGAGCATCTCCAGTTCACCCGCTTTGAGGGTTCGCAACGGGCGCTTGCTGACGGGGCAGCAGAGGATGTCGAGCAGACGCTTGTCCATGGGATGGGGCCATGCCTAATGCCGGGAATGCGCTTACAATAACGCTTTTTTGGATATCCAGGCGATGACTCCAGCGGCTTCGGCGCCCCGCGTGGGCGTGGTAATGGGCTCGTCTTCCGATTGGGAGACCATGGAGCACGCCTGCAACATCCTGACGGACCTGGGCATCGGGCACGAGGTCCGCGTGGTCTCGGCGCACCGCACGCCGGACCTCCTTTTCTCCTACGCCGATGAAGCGGTGGGCCGCGGTCTGCAGGTGATCATCGCCGGCGCAGGCGGTGCGGCCCACTTGCCGGGCATGCTGGCCGCCAAGACACGCCTGCCCGTATTTGGTGTGCCGGTGCAGTCCAAGGCCCTCAATGGCATGGATTCCCTGCTGTCCATCGCGCAGATGCCCGCCGGCATCCCGGTAGGCACGCTGGCCATCGGCCGCGCCGGCGCCTGCAATGCCGGCCTCCTGGCCGCTGCCGTGCTGGCCCTGCACGATCCGGCGGTGGCCCGCGCCCTGGACGAATTCCGCGCCCGTCAGACGGCCGCGGTACTCGACAAGCCGGACCCCCGCCCATGAGCCGCCGCCAGCCTGTGCTTGGCATCCTGGGTGGCGGCCAGCTGGCCCGCATGCTCACCCTGGCCGCCGCACCCCTGGGCGTACGCACCTATGTGGTGGATGGCGCGGCCGATGCGTGCGCCGGGCAGGTTGGCCCGCTACTGGTGGCCGACTACGGCGACGCCCAGGCCCTGGCGGGCTTCGCCGGCTCCGTGGACGTGGTCACCTTCGATTTCGAGAACGTTCCGGCCGAAGCCGCCGCCGGGCTGGCGTCGCGCGTGCCGGTGTACCCGGCGCCCCAGGCCCTGGCCGCGACCCAGGACCGCCTGGCCGAGAAAACCCTGTTTCGCGAGTGCGGCCTGGACACCCCCGATTTCCATCCCGTGGACACCCGGGCCGACCTCGATCTGGCGATCAGCCGCATCGGCACCCCGGCGATCCTGAAAACACGCCGTCTGGGCTACGATGGCAAGGGCCAGTTCCGGCTGCGCAGTTCCGACGATGCCGACGCCGCGTGGGCCGCGCTAGGCCGCCAGGCCGAAGCCCATGGACTGATCCTCGAAGCCTTCGTGCCCTTCGACCGGGAGTTGTCGGTACTGGCCGTGCGAGGTCGCGACGGCGACTTCCGCACCTGGCCGCTCACCCGCAACTGGCACACTGACGGCGTGCTTGCGCTCAGCCTGGCCCCAGCGCCGAACATTCCCTCGAACCTGCAGGTCGATGCCGTGCGCCACGCGCGCACCCTGGCCGAGCGCCTCGATTACGTCGGCGTCTTCGCCCTGGAACTGTTCGTGCGCGGCGGCAAGCTGCTCGGCAACGAAATGGCACCACGCGTGCACAACTCAGGGCACTGGACCATCGAAGGCGCCCACACCAGCCAGTTCGAAAATCACGTGCGCGCGGTACTCGGCATGCCCCTGGGCGACACCGGCGTCCGCGGCCCCTGCGTGATGTTCAATTTCATCGGCGAACTACCCGATCCCTCACCGGTACTCAAGGCTACCGATGCGCACTGGCACGACTACGGCAAGCAGCCGCGCATCGGCCGCAAGGTGGGCCACGCCACGGTGTGCGCGAAGGACACCGACACCTTGCGTTCGCGGGTCGCATCGCTCGCCGAAGCCCTAGGCCGGCAAGAGCAGGCGCGACCAGCCGTTGACGCACTCGGGTAAAAGCGCGTGGCGGCTTCGGGGGGAGGCGTCGGGTGGCATTTTCTTCACTAAGTCCTCGTCCGGCTTCGCCGTCCTGCGGAAGCGTTCCGAAAACGCCACCCGACGCCTCCCTCCGGACGCTACGGTGGGTTGTTGGGACAGCGGGCGGCGTTTGCTTTGCACTCAGGGGTCGGAGGGGAGTCGGGGG